>CANSLE010000041.1 GCA_947647645.1 uncultured Microbacterium sp. | reverse complement strand
CCGCCGGGGCGGCAGCGGAGTCCGCCGGCTTCTTCGCTGCGCCCTCGGCCTCGAGGGCCGCGCGGAGCTTGCGCGCCACCGGGGGCGCAATGGTCGATGAGGGGCTCTTGACGTATTCGCCGAGCTCCTTCAGCTTCGCGAGGGCGACTTTACTGTCGACGCCGATCTCGGAGGCGATTTCGTGCACGCGTGGGTTTGCCACAATTCTCCTGTCTGAGGTCTCCCCCGGACAGGGCAGACCGTTACTTGCGGACGGGTCTCATTTCGAGCCGTTCACTTTGTGTCCATAGCCGTTCAGCCGTTTCGCTGGTGGGTGTTCTGAAAGGTCTGCGTGTCGAGCGGGCCCGACACACGCAATGCTCGTCCGAAGGCGCGGCGCCGGATGGCGGCATCCACACACCCGTACGTGTCGTGCACCCACGCGCCCCTCCCGGGGAGGACGGCCTTCTCGTCGGCAACGAGGACACCGTCTCGCTCCACCACTCGCAGGAGGGCGGACCGGAGGTCGCGCGCGCGGCACCCCACGCACGTTCGAACGGGATCCATCCTACCCCCTCCGCGCGCGCCGCGTTTCTCCGTCTGCGGCTCGTTCACCGGCCGACCGGGGTCACGACTCGAGGATCGAATCCGGCTGGATGTCGATCTTGGCGCCGGTGAGCTTCGCGGCGAGACGGGCGTTCTGGCCCTCCTTGCCGATGGCGAGCGACAGCTGATAGTCGGGGACGAGGGCACGGACGGCCTTGGTGCCGGCATCCAGGACGAAGCTGGAGGTGACCTTCGCCGGAGACAGCGCGTTGGCGACGAACCTGGCGAGCTCCGGGTCGTAGTCGACGATGTCGATCTTCTCGCCACCGAGCTCCTCGGTCACCGCGCGCACCCGTCGACCGAGCTCGCCGATGCAGGCGCCCTTGGCGTTGATGGCGGGGTCCTTCGCCGTCACCGCGATCTTGGTGCGGTGGCCGGCCTCACGTGCGAGCGAGGTGATCTCGACCAGACCGGAGGCGATCTCGGGCACCTCGAGCGCGAACAGCTTGCGCACGAGGCCCGGGTGGGTGCGCGAGACCGTGATCTGCGGCCCCTTCGTCCCCTTGGACACCGAGGTGACGTAGACGCGCAGACGCGACCCGTGCGGGTACTGCTCGCCGGCGACCTGTTCCTCGGGGGGAAGAATGGCCTCCACCGTGCCGAGGTCGACGTGCACCATGCGCGGGTTGGGACCCTGCTGGATGATGCCGGCGACGATGTCGCCCTCCTTGCCGCGGAACTCGCCGAGGATCGCGTCGTCGGCGATGTCGCGCAGACGCTGGCCGATGACCTGCTTGGCGGCGTACGCGGCGATGCGCCCGAAGTCCTCGGGGGTGGACTCCTCCTCGCCGATGACGACGCCCTCATCGTCGCGGAGCGGGATGAACACGGCGACGTGGCCCGTCTTGCGGTCGAGCTCGGCGCGCGCGCCCTCGGGAAGCTCCCCGGTGGGAGAGGTGTGCTTTGCGTAGGCGGTGAGGATCGCCTGCTCGATGATCCCGACGAGCTCCTCGAACGGGATCTCCTTCTCGCGCTCGACCGTCCGCAGCAGTCCCAGATCGATGTCCACAGGTGCCTCCCTATTCAGCTCTCGACGCGAGGTCACCCTCGGTCATGTGCACGATTTTAGCCGATCGGCTCCGGGCGCCGGGCCGAGCGTCCGTGCATACTGACCAGATGGATGCCGCCTCCCCCTCGATCACCCGTGTCACCGCGGAGCCGCGTCGCGCCGACCCCGGCCTGATCGGCCTGCTCGGGTTCGTGATCGCCACCCTGACCGCCCAGCTGGCGCACCTCGGCGTCCAGAACGAGAGCGCGGTGTTCTGGGTCGGAGCGGTCTTCGGTGGCGTCGTGCAGGTGACGGCGGGCATGCTGTCGTACTTCGTCGGCGATGACTTCCACTTCGTCGTCTACAACGCGTTCGGCTGGTACTGGATCTGCATGCCCGGCTTCCTTCTGGGTGGCGAACTGGGCTTCTTCGAGGTGTCGGGACCGGCACGGCCGCTGTTCTCGATGATGTTCGCGGTGCTCGCGCTCGGTTTCATGTTCGCCGGGGCCACGCACAACAGCGCCCTGCCACTGACCCTCCTGTGCGTTGCAGCGGGTCTGGCACTCGAGTCCGTGGGGTACTTCGCGGCCTCGCCACTGCTCGGAGTGGTCGGCGCCTGGCTGCTGCTGGGGGCGTCGGCGCTCGCGTTCTACCTGCTGATCGAGAAGTTCGCGTGGCGGACGATGGGCCGCCACGTCGTCCCCCTCGGTCCGGCGTGGATCGCTCCGCGTGACGGGCACCGCGACCCGGAATCGTGAGTGCGGCGCGCCGGGACGCCGACGTGCAGTCCCGCGATTGGATGGAGCAGCTGCCCCGCGCTGGGCATCTCAGGCCGGATGCGCCTCGGAGGGGGCGCTCGGCAGCGCGTTCACGGCGCGGATGAGGTGGTGCAGCTCGCCCACCCGGCGCTGCGCGTAGCGCATCACGAGGCGCGGGGCGGCGAGATCGTCGTCATCGTCCCGCTCGGCTTTCAATGGACCGCGGCGCTCGATCGACCCCTCGGCCAGAAGATGACCGAAACGCGCGTTCAGCGCGTCCACGTCCGCGTCGGTCGGCTCGGCGCGCAGGCGCAGCACGAGCCGTCGGCCGACCCACCGGAGCGAGACGTAGTTGCGATAGAAGCCCGTCAGCTCGTCGACGGCGGCATCCACGGATTCGGTCACGACGACACGGTCGAGGTCGTCGTCCGAGATGACGCCCTCGGGGACAAGCTGCTCGGCGGCGAAGCGCTGCAGACCCTGCCAGAAGCCCCCGCCCGGCCGATCGAGGAGCACGATCGGCGTGGGCACGGCCTTTCCGGTCTGCTGCAGCGTGAGCAGCTCGAACATCTCATCCAGCGTGCCGAACCCACCCGGCATGCAGACGAAACCGCTCGACTCCTTCACCAGCATGAGCTTGCGCGTGAAGAAGTACTTCATCGCGACGCTGCGTTCGTGGGCGGCGATGATCGCGTTCGGTTTCTCCTCGAAGGGCAGGCGGATCGAGACGCCCAGGGAGTGCTGCGGGCCCGCGCCTTCCGCCGCCGCCTGCATGATGCCGGGGCCCGCGCCGGTCACGGTCATCCATCCACGGGCGGCGAGGGCCGTCGTGAGCTCGACGGTCAGGCGGTAGAGCCGGGAGTCGGGGGCCGTCCGGGCCGAACCGAACACCGTGACTTTCGGGACGCCGCGGAAGGGCGAGAACAGCTCGAACGCGGCCCGCATCTCGGTGAGGGCGGCCGACGTGATCTTCAGGTCGAGCCGGTCGGCGCCGTCGAGCCCCATTCCGACGCCGGTCGCGAGGATGCGCGCGACCAGGTCCGCGTCGGTGGCGATGCCGGCCTCGTCGAGGAGGCGGCGGATGCCGTCGGTCACCGTGGGAGGAATCATGGAGTGGTCTGCCATGGCTCCAGCCTGACATCCTCGCCGCGATTCGGGTGAACACGGCGAGAACGTCTCGCCCCCTCTTCCCAGATTCGAACCTTTGTTCTATACTCGACGTATGGATGGTGACATGCGGACGGAGCCCTACCCCGACTATTGGTCGGATGTCGCCGCGCTCGAGAAGGCGCTCCTCCCCCGCGATCCGGTCGATCAGGTCGCCGACATCGCCACCCTCGTCGCGATGCACACGGCCGAGCAGTACGCGTGCGTGGCTGCCGCACGGCGGGACGCGATGGCGACCGCTGGATCCCGGGCCTGCACAGACGAGATGGTCGACCGCTCGCTGCGCCTCGAGCTCGCCGCCGCGCTGCGCATCACCGAGTACGCGGCCGGTGACCTGATGGCACGCTCGACCGCGCTGGTCGACCGCTATCCGCGGGCGCTCGAGGCGTTGGGGGCGGCCCGCATCACCGATCAACACGCGCGATTCCTCGTCGACGTGCTGGATGCCGCGGATCCCGCCGTGCGCTCACGTCTCGTCGATCGAGCGGTTCAGCTGGCCGAGGACCTCCCCGCGGGAACGTTCCGGCGTCGCCTGCGCGACCTCGTCGCGGCCGAGGCGGCGCAGACCCTCCCCGAGACGCGCGAGCGCGCCCTTGCGCGGCGCCGCGTACACGTCGCCCCGGCCGGCGACGGCATGTCCGTGCTGACCGCCCATCTGCCGAGCGTCGAGGCCTACGCGATCTTCGACCGGCTGACGCGGATGGGCACGGCGATGACCGGGCGTCGGGCTGTGGCCGACGCCTGCGCCGATGCCACGCCCCCGCCCGCCCGCCGACGACCGTTCCCTCGACCAGGTGCGTGCCGACATCCTCTGCGATCTGCTGATCGACGGCCGCTGCGAAGGCCACTCCCCGGTGGCGCAGGGAATCCGTCCGACCGTGGTCGTGACCGTTCCCGCGTTGTCCCTGTGGGACGACGCTCACGCCGCCGGAGCGCCGGCGCAGATCGAGGGACTCGGCCCGATCCCGATCGAGCGGGCCCGGGAGCTCAGCGGCGGGGCGACGGGCTGGATGCGCGTGCTCACCCATCCCGAGACCGGCACCGTGCTGTCCGTCGGACGCCGCCGATACGAGCCACCGCCCGAGCTCCGGCGACTCGTGCGGTGGCGGGCCGACCGGCGCATGGCACCCGGGTGCGTCATGCCGGCCTCGCGGTGCGAGATCGACCACACGGTCGCCTGGTCAGATGGCGGAACGACTGCGGCGGACAACCTCGCTCCCCTGTGCGCGGGTCATCACAAGGTCAAGCATCACGGCGGGTGGACGGTGGTCCAGGTTCCCGACAGCGGAGGCGTCCTGGAGTGGACCTCGCCGTACGGCCGACGCTACCTCGTGGAGCCGGAGCGTCGAACCCCGGTGTTCCGCCCGGTCCCCGAGCGTGCGGACGACGCCGGACCGGCGCCGTTCTGACCCGCGGTCGCGGCGGAGCGTGTCGCCGTCAGCGCGCCGACAGGCGCGCGACGGCGTCGGCCGCCGAGACGAGCGTGCGCTCTCCGGAACGGCGATCCCACAGCTCGACCTCGCCGTCAGCCGCACCGCGGCCGACGATGACGATCTGCGGAACGCCGACGAGCTCGGCGTCGCCGAACTTCACACCCGGCGAGACCTTCGGACGGTCGTCGTAGAGTACGTCGAGCCCCGCACCCTCGAGGTCGGCCGACAGTTTCTCGGCGAGCTCGAAGGCGACGGCATCCCGTCCCGTCGCCACGACCTGCACGTCGAAGGGCGCCACCGACGCCGGCCAGATGAGGCCCTTGTCGTCATTGTTGAGCTCGGCGATGATCGCGAGGATGCGGGTGACGCCGATGCCGTAGGAGCCCATCGTGACGGTCACGAGCTTGCCGTTCTCGTCGAGCACCTTGAGACCCAGCGCCTCCGCGTACTTGCGGCCCAGCTGGAAGACGTGGCCGATCTCCATGCCGCGGGCGAGCTCGACCGGACCGGAGCCGTCGGGCGCCGGGTCGCCGGCGCGCACCGTCGCGACCTCGACGTAGCCGTCGGCGGCGAAGTCGCGACCGGCGACGAGCGAGTGCACGTGCTTCTGGTCGATGTTCGCGCCGGTGATCCAGCGCGTGCCGTCCACGACGCGGGGGTCCAGCACGTAGCGGATGCCGGTGGCCGACTCCTCGCCCAGGATCGCGCCCTGGGGCGACCACGGCCCGATGTATCCCTTGACCAGCAGAGGGTGCTTCTCGAAGTCCTCGGGCGTGGCGGGCTCGACCTCGGCGGGAGCGAACGCCACCTCGACGCGCTTGTCGTCCACGTCGCGGTCGCCAGGCAGACCGACGACGACGAGCTCGCGGGTGCCGTCGAGGTGCGTGAGCGCGAGGACGACGTTCTTGAGGGTGTCGGCGGAGGTGTATTCACCGTCGAGCACGGCGTTGGTGTGCGCCACGAGCGTCTCGATCGTGGGCGTATTCGGCGAGTCGAAGATCACCGGCTGACCGAAGCCGTCGAACGCGATGGGCTCGGGCGCCAGGGTCTCGAACGCCTCCACGTTGGCCGCGTAGCCGCCGCCCGAGCGCACGAAGGTGTCCTCGCCGATCGCCGTCGGGTGCAGGAACTCCTCGCTGCGCGAGCCGCCCATCGCCCCGGCATCCGCCTGCACGATGACGTACTCCAGGCCCAGGCGCTGGAAGATGCGCTCGTAGGCGTCGCGCTGCGCCATGTAGCTGGTGTCGAGGCCGGCGTCGGTGTAGTCGAAGGAGTAGGCGTCCTTCATCGTGAACTCGCGACCGCGCAGGAGCCCGGCGCGGGGACGGGCCTCGTCGCGGTACTTGTCCTGGATCTGGTAGATCGTCAGCGGCAGGTCCTTGTAGGAGCCGTACAGATCCTTCACGAGCAGCGTGAACGCCTCTTCGTGGGTGGGGGCGAGCAGGTAGTCGGCGCCCTTACGGTCCTTGAGACGGAAGATGCCGTCGCCGTACTCCTCCCAGCGCCCCGTCGCCTCGTAGGGATCGCGCGGCATGAGCGCCGGGAAGTGGACCTCCTGCGCGCCGGCCGCCGTCATCTCCTCGCGGATGATGTTCTCGATGCGGGCCTTCACGCGCAGGCCCAGTGGCAGCCACGCGAAGATCCCCGGCGCCTGACGGCGGATGTAGCCGGCGCGCACGAGCAGACGGTGGCTCGTGACCTCGGCATCCGAGGGGTCTTCGCGAAGCGTGCGGAGGAAGAAGTTCGACAGACGGGTGACCACGAGCGTCAAGCCTAGTCCGCGACCTACTCGCCCCGACGCCGGAGACCACTCAGCTCAGCGCAGGGCCGCGAGGACGGCCGCCGCTGCCGCGACAGGATCGCGAGCGTCGTGCACACGCACGATGTTCACACCGTCGGTGGCGTGCGTGTCTCCCACTCGAGAGGAGCCCTCGAGGGCCAGACGATCAGCCAGGTCCGCGCAGTCCCGCGGCGGCCACCATTGCGTCGACGGGCGCCGCGGCGGGCGTCCGTGCCAGCAATGCACGGTGGCGACGACGTGAGCGCTCCACGTTTCGCCGCCGAGCTAACACTCCGCTCGGAGTTTGATCAAGGGCATACCGCGCGAGCCCGATCTGTAGAAGATTGGGGCATTCGAGGCGAAGGATGTCCGTATGACCGACCCCACCGAGCCGGCGCCGTACACGGCGTCGATCCCGATCGTCAC
The DNA here is from genome assembly GCA_947647645.1 of uncultured Microbacterium sp. Classification (GTDB taxonomy): domain Bacteria; phylum Actinomycetota; class Actinomycetes; order Actinomycetales; family Microbacteriaceae; genus Microbacterium. The sequence continues at coordinate 5,738 of CANSLE010000041.1, read as the reverse complement.
TCAAGAGCCGTTCCCGGACACCCCCGGCAGTCCTGCGCCGGAGTGGTTCAAGACCGCCGTCTTCTACGAAGTACTGGTCCGCTCGTTCAAAGACTCCGACCGCGACGGCATGGGCGACTTCCGCGGCCTCATCGAGAAACTCGACTATCTCGAGTGGCTCGGCGTCGACTGCCTCTGGGTACCGCCGTTCTTCCCCTCACCTCTGCGCGACGGCGGGTATGACGTCTCCGATTACACCGGCATCCAACCCGGTCTCGGGACGATCGCCGACTTCCAGGAGTTCCTCGACGCCGCCCACCGGCGCGACATCAAGGTGATCATCGACTTCGTCATGAACCACACGAGCGACGATCATCCGTGGTTTCAGGCCAGCCGAAGCGACCCCTCGGGGCCGTACGGCGATTTCTACGTGTGGAGCGACACGGACGATCTCTACGGCGACGCGAGGATCATCTTCGTCGACACCGAGCCGAGCAACTGGACGTGGGATCCGGTGCGCCAGCAGTACTACTGGCACCGCTTCTTCTCCCACCAGCCGGATCTCAACTTCGACAACCCGCGCGTGCGCGAGGCGATGCTCGACGCGATGCGCTTCTGGCTCGACATGGGATTGGACGGCTTCCGACTCGACGCGGTGCCGTACCTCTACGAGCGCGAGGGGACGAACGGCGAGAACCTCCCTGAGACGCACGAGTTCCTGCGCGCCGTGCGGCGCTTCGTGGACGAGAACTACCCGGGCCGTGTGCTGTTGGCCGAAGCCAACCAGTGGCCGGCGGACGTCGTCGACTACTTCGGCAACCCCGAGGTCGGCGGCGACGAATGCCACATGTGCTTCCACTTCCCCGTGATGCCGCGCATCTTCATGGCGGTGCGCCGGGAGTCGCGGTATCCGATCAGCGAGATCCTGGCTCAGACCCCGGCGATTCCCAGCGGATGCCAGTGGGGGATCTTTCTTCGCAATCACGACGAGCTCACACTCGAGATGGTCACGGACGAGGATCGCGACTACATGTGGCATGAGTACGCCCAGGACCCCCGGATGAAGGCGAACATCGGCATCCGCCGCCGCCTCGCGCCGCTCCTGGACAACGACATCGACCGCATCGAGTTGTTCACCGCTCTCCTGCTGTCATTGCCCGGGTCGCCCGTTCTGTACTACGGCGACGAGATCGGGATGGGCGACAACATCTGGCTCGGAGACCGCGACGGTGTCCGCACCCCGATGCAATGGACCAGTGATCGCAATGCGGGGTTCTCGTCGGCCACGCCGGGCAGGCTGAGCCTGCCGATCGTGCAGGATCCCGTCTACGGATACCTCGCCGTCAACGTGGACGCTCAGCAGGAGGACCGCTCATCGCTGCTGCACTGGACCCGCAACATGATCCAGGCCCGTAAGCGCCACCCGGCGTTCGGCCTCGGCAGCTTCAACGACCTGGGCGGATCCAACCCCGCGGTGCTGTCGTACTCCCGCGAGCACACGAACGACGACGGCACCGTGGACGTGATCCTCTGCGTCAACAACCTCTCGCAGTTCCCGCAGCCCGTCGAGCTCGACCTGCGTCGTTTCGAAGGGCTGGTGCCGGTCGAGCTGGTCGGCGGCGTGCCGTTCCCGCGCATCGGCGAACTTCCGTATCTGCTCACTCTGGGCGGGCACTCGTTCTTCTGGTTCCAGCTGCACGCGCCCGCCGAGGAGTCCGTGGAGAGGGGCCTGCTGTGACCGACATCGATCACGACCTGCTGGAGGGATACCTCGTCCGCACGCGCTGGTTCGGCGGGAAGGGACGCCCCTTCCGCATTGCCGACGTCCGTGTGCTCGCCGAGCTGACGGATCCGCCGCTACCGGACACGATCGTGTGCCTCGTGACGGTGAGCTACGTCGGGGATGTGGACGGCGCCGAGCGCTACCAGGTGCCGTTGTCCGTCTACGACGAGATGGAGGAACGCATCGGCCACGCCTACGTGGGACCGGTGATGCACGCCGGACGCGCGCGTCACCTGTACGACGCGCTGCACGACCGTGAGGCGATGCGCTGGTGGCTCGACGGGTTCATCGGCGCCGAGCCTCTCGGCATCCGAGAGGTCGCCGGCCTGCGCTTCCGACGGGTGAGCGGCGGCGACGCGCTCGATCCGCGGTTGCGTTCGTCTCCGATCAACGGCGAGCAGTCGAACTCGTCGGTGCGCTACGACGATGTCGTCATCATGAAGCTGTTCCGGAAGGTCGCGGCCGGCCTCAACCCCGACATCGAGATCCACGCGGAGCTGACGACGGCCGGGGCGCAGCAGATCGCCACCCTGTACGGCTGGGTCGAGGCGGACGTCGACGGCGAGGTGGTGCAGCTCGCGATGCTCCAGGAGTTCCTGCGGACCGCTTCCGACGGGTTCGAGCTCGCACTCGGCAGCGTGCGCACGCTGCTCGCCGACCCCGGCCAGACGATCGACGGCTCGGGCGGGGACTTCTCCGGAGAGGCGGCTCGACTCGGCGAGGCGCTCGCGGAGGTCCACGGCCTCCTCCGGGCGCGATTCCCCTCCGCGCGACTCGGGCCGGAGAGCACGACGGAACTCGCCGGCGCGATGAGGGCACGACTGGACTCCGCGCTGCGGGCGGTGCCCGAACTCGAGGACATCGCGCCGCCGTTGCACGCGATGTACCGACGGGTGTCCGCCGCCGACGGCCTCGATGTGCAGCGCATCCACGGCGACCTGCATCTCGGCCAGACGCTGCGCACCGCGCATGGCTGGCGGATCGTCGACTTCGAGGGGGAACCCGGGCGGCCTTTCGCCGAGCGTGCGCTCCCCGATTCGCCGTGGCGCGACGTGGCGGGAATGCTCCGTTCCTTCGACTACGCCACCGGCGTGGTGCAGATGTCGCAGGCCTCCGCGACCGAAGAGGAACGTGTCACGCTCGCCGAGCGCGCCCGCACCTGGTCCGAGCGCGCGCGCCAGAGCTTCGTCAGCGCCTACGTCGCTGCGGCGGCCATCGACGACAACGCGACGGTTCTGTTGAATGCCTACGTCGCCGACAAGGCCGTCTACGAGGCGGTGTACGAGACGCGCAACCGTCCGGCGTGGGCCGCGATCCCATTGACTGCTCTCGCCGAGATCGCGGCGTCCGAACGCGATGAACCGCGCCTCTGAGCAGTGACGGCGGCAACCGCTGCCGGAAAAGAGCCCGACGGATCAGACGGTGACGACCTGCGCCGTTCCGAGAGGGGCGTCGGGGCCCATCTCGTCGGCGATGCGGTTGGCCTCTTCGATCAGGGTGGCCACGATCTCGGCTTCGGGGACGGTCTTGATGACCTCACCCTTGACGAAGATCTGTCCCTTGCCGTTGCCGGAGGCGACGCCGAGATCGGCCTCGCGCGCCTCGCCCGGGCCGTTGACGACGCAGCCCATGACCGCCACACGCAGCGGCACCGTCATGTCCTTGAGCCCCTCGGTGACGTCGTTGGCGAGCGTGTAGACGTCGACCTGCGCCCGTCCGCACGACGGGCAGGAGACGATCTCGAGCTTGCGCTCGCGGAGGTTCAGCGACTGCAGGATCTGGTGACCGACCTTGACCTCTTCGGCGGGCGGCGCCGAAAGAGACACCCGGATCGTGTCGCCGATCCCCTCGCCGAGCAGGATGCCGAAGGCGGTCGCGCTCTTGATGGTGCCCTGGAAAGCCGGTCCCGCCTCGGTCACGCCGAGGTGCAGGGGCCAGTCCCCCCTCTCGGCGAGCATGCGGTAGGCCTTCACCATCACGATCGGGTCGTTGTGCTTGACCGAGATCTTGAAGTCGTGGAAGTCGTGCTCCTCGAACAGCGATGCCTCCCAGACGGCGCTCTCGACGAGAGCCTCCGGGGTCGCCTTGCCGTACTTCTCGAGCAGACGCTTGTCGAGCGAACCGGCGTTCACGCCGATGCGCAACGACACACCCGCCTCCTTCGCCGCCCTCGCGATCGGACCGACCTGATCGTCGAACTTGCGGATGTTGCCGGGGTTGACGCGCACCGCGCCGCAGCCGGCGTCGATCGCCTGGAAGACGTACTTGGGCTGGAAGTGGATGTCCGCGATCACCGGGATCTGGCTCTTCTTCGCGATGATGTGCAGCACATCGGCGTCGTCCTGCGACGGCACGGCCACGCGCACGATCTCGCAGCCGGATGCCGTGAGTTCGGCGATCTGCTGGAGGGTGGCGTTGATGTTGGTCGTCGGCGTCGTGGTCATCGACTGCACGCTCACGGGGGCGTCGCCACCGACGAGCACCTTCCCGACCTTGATCTGGCGGCTCTTGCGGCGCGGGGCGAGGACGTCCGGCACACGCGGCATCCCGATGTTCACTGCTGGCACCGGTCCAGCCTACGCCGCACAGCCTGCGCGAGGGCTGCGCGGGGCTCTGCCCGCCGACGTACCCCGGTCGTTCTGATATCGTGACCGCATGTTCGCGAACACCTCCTGGTGGCCCACCCGCTGAGGCGGCGTGTTCGCGACCCACGACACCGACCGCCCTCGAGGCGGTCTTTTCGTTCCCGGACGAACGCAGCCCGCCCGACCTGAAGAAAGGCCCGGCGATGACCCCGAGCTTCTCCCTGCTGGAGTCTGTGCTGCGCGCGGACCGTCCCTTCGCCCTCCTGGCCCGGGACGCCGACACCGTCGAGGTCCTCACCGGAGACGTCGTGGACGTGGGGCTGCTCGCGGACATCCCCCTGACGGACGAGAGCGGAGCACCACGCGAGGTCCTCGCCCTCGTGCCCTACCGGCAGGTGGTAGAGCGCGGCTTCGCCTGCCACGACGACGGCGCTCCCCTGCGGTGCCTCGTCGTCGATCACCGCACGACCCTGCCCCGGGCGGACGTGGTCGCTGCGCTGCCGACCGAGACGGTCCCGCTCGCCGACGCCGGCTTCGACATCTCCGACGACGAATACGCCGCGATCGTGCGGACGGTCATCGCCGACGAGATCGGCCGGGGCGAGGGCGCGAACTTCGTCATCCGCCGCGACTTCACGGCATCCGTCGACACCGATGCACTCACCGCTGGTCTCACGTGGTTCCGCGCGCTGCTCGAACACGAGCGGGGCGCCTACTGGACGTTCCTCGTCTCGACGCCCGGTCACCTCGCCGTCGGCGCCAGCCCCGAGGCGCATGTGAGCGCCCGCGGCGGCAGTCCGGCCGAACCCGGCTTCAGCACCGTCACGATGAACCCCATCTCGGGCACCTTCCGTCACCCGGCGGGCGGCGCGACGGCCGAGACCCTGACCACGTTCCTGACGTCGACCAAGGAGACCGAGGAGCTCTTCATGGTCGTCGATGAGGAGCTCAAGATGATGAGCGCCGTCTGCAGCGACGGTGGACGCATCACCGGCCCCCACCTCAAGGAGATGTCGCGCCTCACCCACACTGAGTACATGCTCCGGGGCACGAGCACGATGGACCCGCGCGACATCCTGCGCGAGACGATGTTCGCACCGACGGTCACCGGGTCGCCGATGCAGAACGCGTGCACCGTCATCCAGCGCCATGAGCGCGCGCCGCGCGGGTACTACTCGGGCGTCGTCGCGCTGTTCACCCCGGCGCCGGGGGGCGGGCACGACCTCGATGCGCCCATCCTGATCCGCACCGCCTACCTCGTCGAGGGCACGCTGCGGGTACCGGTCGGCGCGACCCTTGTGCGCCACTCCGACCCGGACGGCGAGGTCGGCGAGACCCACGGCAAGGCCGCGGGCGTGCTCGGCGCGATCGGAGCCGTCCCGCGCGACGTC
>CANSLE010000040.1 GCA_947647645.1 uncultured Microbacterium sp. | reverse complement strand
CTGGTGCGTCATCGGGCAGGAGCCGTCGGCAACCTTGGCGGCGACGTCGCCGAACGCGGTGGTGTTGATGCTCTTGACGTCGCCGAACCCGGCGTTGACGTACGACGGGTTCCGCAGGATGTCGCCCACCGCGGTGAACGCGTCGGCGATCGGCTTGTCGGTGAACTTCACCGAGCCGTCGACCCACTTGTCGTAGACGTCCGGGCCCGACTGGCGCAGCACGAGGTCCTCGATCCAGTCGGTGCCCGGCCAGCCGGAGGCCTTGCCGGACTCGAAGCCGGCGCACCACGGCGCCGCGCCCGTCTTCTCCTGGATCGTCTTGGTCAGTGTGAGCAGCTCGTCCCACGTCTTCGGGGCCTGCACGCCCCACTCCTTGAACTTCGCCGGTGAGTACCAGACGTAGCCCTTGATGTTCGCGAGCATGGGCGCGGAGTAGAACGTCCCATCGATCGTGCCGTACTTCTTCCAGTCCGGCGACCAGTTGGCGTCGACGTTGGCTTCGACCCCCTTCGGCGCCTTCTTCACGTCGCCGGTGCCCACGAGCGTCTTGAGCAGACCCGGCTGCGGGACGATCGCGACGTCGGGCGCATCCCCGCCGGTGACCTTCGTGACGATGTTCCCCTCGAAGCCCTTGTCACCCGTGTACTGCACGGTGATCCCGCTCTTCTTGCTCCAGTCGTCGAAGACCTTCTGCAGGGCGTCGGCCTCGGAGCCGGTGATACCGCCGGCGATGCGGACCGTGCCTCCGGCCGTCCCCGATCCGCTGGCACTGCCGCCGCTGCCACCACCCTCGGCGCAGCCGGCCAGTGCGAATGCCGCCACGCCCATGACGGCCAGTGGCGCAATCCAACGCCGCCGTGACATCCCCATGTGATTCCTCCTCATTGAGTGCTCGGAACATTCCTGGTCCTCGCGGCTCCGCTTCCGGAACCGTTTCCAGGCCAAGCTATTGGACGCGCTCTCACGATACAAGCGAGGGATTGTCACAACCGCATAACATCGACTATCGCGCCGATCGCGTCGCCGCAAAGATGGGAACAACCGGTTCCATACTGGGCCGTGAGTTTGTCAGCGCACCCCGCTCGAGGAGGAGCATCGATGGCCGGCATCGCCGAGGTCGCCGCCCGCGCGGGCGTATCGAAAGCGACCGCGAGCCGCGCGCTCAGCGGAGCCGGATACGTGTCGGACGCCACCAAGTCACGCGTGCGGGCGGCGGCGGCGGAGCTGGGCTACGTCCCGTCCGCGGGGGCCGTCGGCCTCGCCACCGGACGCACCCAGAACGTCGGCGTGGTGATGCCGTACGTCAACCGATGGTTCTTCGCCGAGGTGCTCGAGGGCATCCAACAGGCGCTGCTCGAGCGCGGCCTGGACCTCACGCTGTACGACGCCAAGCCGGGCACGGAAGGCCGCACCCGGATCTTCGACGACTTCCTCGCCCGCAAGAGGTTCGACGGCCTGATCGCGGTGGGCCTCGAGCCCGCCGACCACGAGCTGGAGCGGCTGACCCGGATCGACCGCCCGATCGTGAGCGTCGTCGGTTCGAGCGAGCTGACCAGCGTCGTCGCGGTCGACGACGGCGGCGCGGCGCGGCGCGCGACCGAGCACCTCATCTCCCTCGGCCACCGCGACATCGCGTTCGTGGGCGGCGCCCCGCAGAGCCATTGGGCGCATATCGACCAGGACCGCCTGTCCGGCTACCGGCATGCCATGACCGAGGCCGGGTTCGCGTCGCTCATCCGCCATGCCCACTCGGACGTGACCCTGCCCGGCGGCTACGCCGCTGCGGCCGACCTCCTCAGCGACACCCGCCGGCGCCCCACCGCGATCGTGGGCGTCTGCGATGAGGTCGCGATCGGCGCGATCATCGCGGCCCGCCGCCTCGGCATCCAGGTGCCGTCCGCGCTCAGCGTCGTCGGCATCGACGATCACGAGTTCGCCGACATGTTCTCCCTCACCACTCTCCGGCAGGTGCCTCGCGAACAGGGGCGCGCCGCCGTCGGCGTCCTGATCGCCGAGATCGCCGAGCCCGGCCGCGAGCGGACGGAGCTGCGCATGCCCGCCCGACTGGTCGTGCGCAGTTCGACGGCCGCGCGCGGTGCGGACTCGGAACGGGTCTGACCGCCCACGCGCACGAGGAAGGCCCCCGGGGGATCCCGGGGGCCTTCGCTGCAGGTCTTCGAGAAGAGCTGATTACTTGAGGGTCACCGAAGCGCCGGCCTCCTCGAGGGCAGCCTTCGCCTTCTCGGCGGCCTCCTTGTTCGCGCCCTCGAGCACGGCCTTGGGGGCACCGTCGACGACGGCCTTGGCCTCGCCGAGGCCGAGCGAGGTGAGCTCGCGGACGACCTTGATGACCTGGATCTTCTTGTCGCCGGCGGCCTCGAGGATGACGTCGAACGAGTCCTTCTCCTCGGCCTCCTCGGCGGGGGCACCACCGGCGGGGGCGCCGGCTGCGGCGACCGCGACGGGGGCGGCGGCGGTGACGTCGAAGGTCTCCTCGAACGCCTTGACGAACTCGCTGAGCTCGATGAGCGTGAGCTCCTTGAACGCGTCGAGCAGCTCCTCAGTGCTGAGCTTTGCCATGATGATTCTCCTTGATTGGGGTTGTTCTACGCCGAGGCCCGTGATCAGGCCGCGGACTCCTGCTTCTCACGCAGCGCGTCGACCGTGCGAACGGCCTTCGACGGCAGCGCGTTGAAGACGTAGGCCGCCTTGGTCAGCGAGGCCTTCATCGCACCGGCGAGCTTCGCCAGCAGGACTTCACGGCTCTCGAGATCGGCGAGCTTGTTCACCTCGGCAGGCGTCAGGGCGGCACCGTCGAAGTAGCCGCCCTTGATCACCAGCAGAGGATGTGCCTTGGCGAAGGCACGCAGACCCTTCGCGACGGCGACCGGGTCACCGTGCACGAAGGCGATGGCGGACGGGCCCTTGAGCTCGTCATCCAGACCCTCGACCCCGGCGTTGCGCGCCGCGATCTTGGTCAGCGTGTTCTTCACCACGGCGTACTCCGCGTCCTGACGGATGCTGTTGCGGAGCTCCTTGAGCTCTGCAACCGTCAGACCGCGGTACTCGGTCAGCAGAACGGCGGTCGAGTTCTCGAAGTTCTTCGTGAGCTCGGCGACCGATGCTTCCTTCTGCGCCATGGCCACTCCTTGTGTGTACGAGACGCTCCGCAATGGCGGGGCGTCGACCTCGACCGACGGTCTCTGGGAAACGGCGCCCCACAACAAGAAGAGCCCCGGCGCAAGCGCACGGAGCTCGGTTCCGGTTTCCCGGATGCTGTCTGTGACACCTGCGCAGGCCCCTGCGATGCAGAGCTTCGTCGGCATCCGCTCACGCGCACGCCGAGACCAGCGGTCTTTGGCTTCTCCCAGAATACGCGACGCGGCCCGGCGCGCCAAATCGGCCCGGACGCGGGTGTCGCGCTCTGCGCTGTCGACGGCGCGGGTTAGCCTCGATGTCATGACTCCGGAGGCTTTCGCACGCATCGCCCCGGAACTGGCATCTCGGATCGTCGCGGACTCGCGCGACCGCGTGGGCTGGATGCGCGCCCGCTCCCGGGGCATCACCGCGACCGACGTCGCGCAGCTCACGAGCCCCACGGCGATCGCCCGCGCGGCCGACGCCAAGCTCGGCGCCGGCCGTGGGTTCTCCGGAAACGCCTACACGGACCACGGCCGCCGGCGCGAGCCGGAGATCGCGGCGTGGGTCGCGGCGACCCACGGCATCCACCCGTCGTCGGCACTGTTCCACGCCGTGGTGGAGCGGCGCCACCTCGCCACGCCCGACGGCATCACCGTCGACCAGGACGGGCGGGTCGTGCTCGCCGAGATCAAGACGACCAACAAGACCTGGCGCTCGATCCCCCGCACCTACCTCCGCCAGGTGTGGTGGCAGCAGCACGTCCTCGGCGCCGAGCGGACGCTCGTGGTCTGGGAGGAACACGACGACTTCGTCCCGGTCGGCGACGAGCCCCGCTGCGCCTGGGTGGACCGTGACGAGCGCGAGATCGGCAGCCTCGTGCGTCTCGCGACCGAGTTGATCGACGAGCTCTACCGCCGCACGACGGCGCGCCGTGTCGGCGCCGCCTCGACGGATGCCGCGGCCCCGCGCGCCCGCGAGCCCTTCCGCGCGCTCGCTCTCGCCGACTGATCCGCGCCGTCGCCCGCCCCCGGCGCTGGCCTTCGATCCCGCCCGACGACACGCCGCGGTGGGAATAGTTGACTCAGGTCAACGTTGACCATATAGTTGACCAAGCTCAACCGTTGATATATGTCAACCATGTCGTCGAGACGGCGACTCCTCCGCACTGCAGCACCTTTAGGAAGTACCTCCATGTCAGAAACACTCACCGCCGGCGCGCCGCCCCGCATGACCCATCGGCGGGTCCTCGAAGCCCTGTCGGGACTGCTGCTGGGCATGTTCGTGTCCATGCTCGCCTCGACGGTCGTCTCCAGCTCGCTGCCCGTCATCATCCACGACCTCGACGGCAACCAGGCAGCCTTCACCTGGGTCATCACGGCGACCCTGCTGACGACCGCGATCTCGACGCCGATCTGGGGAAAGCTCGCCGACCTCACCAACCGCAAGGTGCTCTACCAGCTGGCGATCGTGATCTTCGTGCTCGCCACGGCGGCCGCCGGGTTCTCGCAGACACCCGAGATGCTCATCGCCTTCCGCGCCGTGCAGGGCATCGGCGCCGGCGGTCTCGCGGCCCTCAGCCAGGTGCTCATGGCCGACATCATCAGCCCGCGTGAGCGCGGTCGGTACATGGGGCTGTTCGGTGCCGTGATGGCCCTCGCCACCATCGGCGGGCCGCTCCTGGGTGGCGTGATCACGGATGCCTGGGGATGGCGCTGGAACTTCTTCGTCGCACTGCCGGTGGCCGTCGTCGCCCTCGTCATGGTGCAGGCGACCCTGCACGTGCCCGCGCGGGCGAAGAAGAAGACGACGATCGACTATCTCGGGATCGTCCTGCTGTCCACCGCCGTCTCCCTGCTGTTGATCTGGGTCACCAACGCCGGCACCAAGACCGCGGGAGACTGGGCCGACCTCGGCAACAACGGCTGGTGGAGCCTGACGACCGTCCTCATGGTCGGTGGCGCGGTCCTCGCCGCCCTGCTGTTCGTCATCGTCGAGCTGCGCTCGCGCGAGCCTCTCGTCCCGCTCACCCTCTTCCGCAACCGCACATTCACCCTGTCGGTCATCGCCTCGATCGCCACCGGCATCGCGATGTTCGGAGCGTCGGTGTTCCTCAGCCAGTACATGCAGCTGGCGCGGGGCGCGACCCCGACCGAGGCGGGCCTGATGACCATTCCGATGATCGGCGGACTGCTCGTCGCCTCGGTGGGAGTCGGAACACTCGTCACGCGTTACGGGACGTGGAAGCCCTATCTCGTCGTCGGGGCGATCCTGCTGATCGCCGGGTCGTACCTGCTGTCGACGATCCACTACGACACGAACTTCTTCTTCGTCTCGGTCTACATGTTCCTGCTGGGTGCGGGCGTCGGCATGACGATGCAGAACCTCGTGCTGGTCGTGCAGAACACGACGCGTCCGGAAGAGATCGGTGTGGCGAGCTCGGGAGTGACCTTCTTCCGCAGCCTCGGCGGCACGATCGGCGTCTCGGTCATGGGCGCAGCCCTGGCCGCACGCGTCGTCGACCTCGTCGCCGAGCGCACGCAGGACATCGCCGCCGCGCTCAGGGGCCTCGGCGACCAGGCGCAGTACTGGGGTCAGCAGCTGCAGTCCGGGTCGCTGCCCAAGGTCTCCGCCATGCCCGATACGCTTCGTGTCGTGTTCGAGGACATCTACGCCAACGGCATCTCGCACTCCTTCCTGATCGCCGTCCCCTTCGCCGTCATCTCCCTCATCGCCATCGTCTTCCTGCCTAACAGGCCGCTGACGACCATGACCACCGTCGAGCGCCTGCAGGCGAGCGAGGCCGATCTGGCGACGGTGTCCGTCCCGGGGGCGATGCACACGCTGACGACCACCGGCTCCGTGCGCACGACCTCCACCGGCGACCGCGGCGATGACTGAGGGCGCCGACGAGTCCCGCTCCCGTGCCGAGGCGGTGCGGGAGCTGGAGGCCGAGTTCGGCGAGCTGATCACGCGGTTCCAGCGTGTGATCAGCGAGATCGCCAACCGTGTGAGCCCGGGACTGCTCCCGGGCGCCTACAAGGTGTTCACCACGATCGCCCGACGTGACGGGGTGACGCTGTCGACCCTGGCCGACCACCTGATGATGGACAAGGGCCAGCTGAGCCGCACGATCCGCGAGCTCGAGGCTCTCGGACTCATCTCCCGCACCGCCGACCCCGCCGACGGCAGGTCGAGCCTCCTGCGGGCGACGGACGAGGGGAACGCGCGTCTGGAGGCGGCGCGGGCGCCCCAGCAGGGCCTCGTCCTCGACGCGATCGTGGACTGGCCTCTCGATGACATCCATGCGTTGACGCGTCTGCTGCGCGCCCTCGGCGAGAGCATCACGCGGCGCTGAGCACCGTCCGGGACCGCCCGGCGCGAGATTAGCCGCGCGGTAGCACTCGCGTAACACGGTGGAGACATCATGGCGGTTGACTGTCCGTTACGGGGGCACCGCCGCCGCCACGGCCGCACGTGCAGCCAACGTCGACACGCACGGGAAGGAGCGACCCGATGGTCTCTCACCGTCACACCCGATTCCGACCGCTGCGCGGAGCCTCCGCGACGGATGCCGCGGCCGTGCCCGACCCGCCGCAGGACATGCGCGCCATCGTGTTCGACGGCTTCGGCGGCCCGGCCGTGCTCCGTGAGGCGATGATCCCCGTCCCGAGACCCGTCATGAGCGAGGTCCTGGTGCGCGTCGTTGCGGCCGGGGTCAATCCCATCGATGCCAAGACACGCTCGGGAGCCGGCGTGTCGGGGGCGATCGCCGGCTTTCCCAGCACGCTCGGCTACGACTTCAGCGGCGTGGTCGTCTCGGCCCCGTACGAGTCGCATCCTTTCCCGCCCGGCACGGAGGTGTACGGGATGACATCGTTCCCGCGCTCGGCCGGCTCGTACGCCGACTACACCGTGGCGCCGACCCTGTCACTGGCACGCAAGCCCTCGTCCCTCTCGCACGCCGAGGCGGCGGCGGTCCCCCTCGCTGCTCTCACCGCCTGGGGGCTCGTGGTGGAGACCGCGCGCGCCCACGAGGGCCAACGCGTGCTCATCCACGCGGGCGCCGGGGGCGTGGGGCACTTCGCCGTGCAGCTCGCCGCCTACTTCGGGGCGCAGGTCATCGCCACCGGTTCCGCCGCCAACCTCCCGTGGCTGCGCGAGCTCGGCGCGTCTGTCGTGATCGACTACGCGACCACCCGGTTCGAGGACATCGTCGGCACGGTCGACGTCGTGATCGACCTCATCGGCAATGTGCACGACGACACCGGGAGCCGCTCCCTCGGCGTCCTGCGTCCCGGCGGGCTCTACGTGCTGGTGCCGACGGGCGGATGGGCCGGATACGCCCAGGCCGCCGCCGCGGCCGGCGTCCGGGCGACCTCCTACAAGGTCGTGCCCGACGGAGCGGTGTTGAGCACGCTCTCACGTCTGCTCGATTCGAGCGCGATCCGGGTGTTCGTCGATCAGGTCTACGAGCTCGGCGAGGCCGCGGCCGCGCACCGTGACGTGGAACGGGGGCACGCCCGCGGCAAGATCGTCCTGGCGGTCGGCGACTCGTGAATTCGCCGACCGGTGGCTCGCGGGCAGGATGGGGAGCATGACACGAGTGCATCTGATCGCCAGCGGCGACGTGCAGGGCGTCGGGTTCCGGTTCACCATGGAGGCGGTCGCCTCCCGTGCCGGCGCGACCGGCTGGGTGCGCAACCGCCCCGACGGAACGGTCGAGGCGGAGGTCGAGGGCGCGGATGCCGCGGTCGAGACCGTCGTGGGCTGGGCGCGGCGCGGACCTCGCAGCGGGCGGGTCGACACCCTCAGCGTCGATGAGGTCCCGGATCAGGGATCGACCGTCTTCGAGATCCGCCGCGACGGCTGAGGCGACGGACGACGACGGGGCCCCACCCGAAGGTGGAGCCCCGTCGTGCCGTCGATCCGAGGATCAGACGAGCGTGTTGACGTCCAGCGGGATGCCGGGACCGAACGTGGTCGACACGGCGCCCTTCTGGATGTAACGGCCCTTCGAGCTCGAGGGCTTCAGCCGCACGATCTCCTCGAGCGCGGCCGTGAAGTTCTCCTCCAGCTGCTCGGCCGTGAACGAGACCTTGCCGACGACGAAGTGCACGTTGGCGTGCTTGTCGACGCGGAACTCGATCTTGCCGCCCTTGATCTCCTCCACGGCCTTCGCCGGGTTGGGCGTCACGGTACCGGTCTTCGGGTTCGGCATGAGGCCGCGCGGACCCAGGACCTTGCCGAGGCGACCGACCTGGCCCATGAGCTCGGGCGTCGAGACGGCCGCGTCGAACGCGGTCCAGCCAGCGGCGACCTTCTCGATGAGCTCGGCGCCGCCGACCTCATCGGCACCCGCGGCGATGGCGGCCTCGGCGGCCGGGCCCGTCGCGAAGACGATGACGCGGGCGGTCTTGCCCGTGCCGTGCGGCAGGATGACCGTGCCACGCACCATCTGGTCGGCCTTGCGCGGGTCGACCGCGAGCTTGAGGGCGACCTCCACGGTGGAGTCGAACTTCTTCGAGCCGGTCTCCTTGGCGAGACCGACGGCCTCGGTGGACGTGTAGAACTTGTCGCGGTCGATCTTGGCCGCGGCAGCTTCGTAAACCTTGGACTTAGCCATTGTGCGTTTCCCCTCAGCCCTCGACCGTGATGCCCATGGAACGGGCGGTGCCGGCGATGATCAGCGAGGCGGCCTCGATGTCGTTCGCGTTCAGGTCGGGCATCTTCGTCTCGGCAATCTCGCGGACCTGCTCCTTGGTGAGCTTCGCGACCTTGACGGTGTGCGGGGTCTTCGAGCCCTTCTGCACGCCGGCAGCCTTCTTGATGAGCTCCGCAGCGGGCGGGGTCTTCAGGATGAACGTGAAGCTGCGGTCCTCGTAGACGGTGATCTCGACGGGGATCACGTTGCCGCGCTGCGACTCGGTCGCCGCGTTGTAGGCCTTGCAGAACTCCATGATGTTCACGCCGTGCTGACCGAGCGCGGGGCCGATCGGCGGCGCCGGGTTGGCAGCGCCAGCCTTGATCTGGAGCTTGATCAGGCCGGTCACCTTCTTCTTGGGTGCCATTCTCTTTCCTTCTGTCGAGCGCCCGTCCGCCGGAGCATCGGGGCACGCTTCCACGCGATCGGCGGACCCGAAAGGTGGTGGGATGTCACGCGACGGGCGCGCAACCTGTTGATTCTACCGGATGCCGCGGCATCCGGGGGAGATCACTGCTTGGTGACCTGGTCGAACGACAGCTCGACCGGCGTCTCGCGCTCGAAGAGCGACACGAGCACCGTGAGCTTGCCGCTCTCGGGCTTGATCTCGCTGATGGAGCCGGGAAGACCCGCGAACGAGCCCTCCTTGATCGTGATGGTCTCGCCGATCTCGAAGTCGACCTCGGTGACGACGCTGCGCGCCTGCGTCGCGGAGCCCTTGGCCCCGCCGCCCTTGACCGGCGCCGTCTCGGCGACCTGGACGAGGGACTTCAGCATGGTGAACGCCTCTTCGAAGCGCAGCGGCGTCGGGTTGTGGGCGTTGCCGACGAAGCCGGTGACGCCGGGCGTGTGACGCACGACCGACCAGGTGTCCTCGTTGAGCTCCATGCGCACGAGCACGTAGCCGGGGATCCGGACGCGCGTGACCATCTTGCGCTGGCCGTTCTTGATCTCGACGACGTCCTCCATCGGGACCTCGACCTGATAGATGTCCTCTTCGACCTCGAGCGAGTTCTTGCGCTGCTCGATGTTGGCCTTGACCTTGCGCTCGAAGCCCGCGTACGAGTGGATGACATACCACTTGCCGGGAAGGGACCGCAGCTCGGCCCGGAACGCCTCGTAGGGGTCCTCCGGCGTCGCCTCGTCGTCTTCGGCGGCCTCGTCCACGGCGGGCGCGTCCGGCTCGCCGTTGATGTCGGGACCGTCGTAGGGCGCGATCTCCTCGGCGGCGTGCGCAGCGGCCTCGGCTTCGTCCTCGGCGAGCGCGTCGGTGAGCACCTCGGCGGCAGCCTCGGCCTCGGCGGCCTCGTCGATCTCGAGTGCGTCGTTCACGATGGCGTCGGCCTCCGGGTCGTCGATGTCGATGTCCTCATCCTCACGCGCCGCGCCGTCGGCGTCCTCGTCGACGACGTGTACGGCGAGGTGCTCGGCGGACTCCGAGGCGCGCTCCTCCGCGGCGAGGATGTTGCCCTCCTGCGCCTCGTCGTCCTCGCTGGACTGCTCGGCGGCGGTGGCCCAGTCGACGTCGTCGGTGTACTTCTCAGACACGTATGTCCTCTTCCCTCGGGGGTCGTGCGGTGACAGCTCGGGCGTCGGCTGGATCAGCTCGGCACGCCGAAGACGACCTGCACCACCCAGGTGAAGAGCAAGTCGAGGCTGTACACGATGGCCATCATCACGACGACGAAGCCGAGGACGACACCGGTGAACTTGAGCAGCTCCTGGCGGGTCGGAGTGACCACCTTGCGGAGTTCGCCGAAGACCTGACGGATGAAGAGCGCGATCCGCTGGAAGAAGTTCAACTTCTTCTCACGGGGCGTGCCGCCTGCTGCGACGACCTCGCCGTGCGCCTCTTCCTGGACCATGTACCCACCCATGTGACGTGCTCGGACGTGCTCGGACTTGTCTTCCGCGTCGGTGTGGACCGACGCGCCTGCTGTGTCAGCTGATCGCTGACGCGCAGGGCGGACAGGAATCGAACCTGCAACCTGCGGTTTTGGAGACCGCTGCTCTGCCAATTGAGCTACCGCCCTAGAGGTCGTTCGACCTCGGATGAAGTCCGTCCCCGTCCGCGAGCCCCACGCGGGCACGGCGAAAGAATGCAGACTTCAACTGCACTGTCCAGTGTACGTCATGCCATCTGGACGCGCGAACCGTCAGTACTCCTGCACGCCGTAGCGGTCGGGTTCCGGGCCCCGCCGGAAGTCTCTGCCCGAGAGGGATGCCGGCGTGACGCGGACGTAGTTGTACTTCACGGTGGGGATCCACGGGCGAAGCCCGAGCTCGTCCGCCGCGCGCACCTCGTCAGCCGTCGCCAGGCGGCGCGCATGCCCGCGGATGACGACGCTCCACGCGTCCGTGTCGCTGTACTCGTCGACCTCGAAGAGCACGTCATCGTTGATCGTCAGCTCGGTGAGCTTGCTGCCCTCGGCGGTGCGGAAGACGATGCTCTCGCCGTCGAGGATGTAGTTCACCGGGAAGATGTCGAGGACCTCGCCCACATGGGTGACGAGGCGGCCGAGCTCCTGCTCGGCGAGGCGTTGCCAGCACTGCCGGTCATCGAGGAAGCCGACCGCATCCGAGGTGTCCATGTCGACATCCTTCTCCGATGCCGCCGCGATCGCCACCCCCCTCCGCCGGGGAAATCTCGAATAGCCTGGATGTATCCCCCGACGATCCACCCGAGGAGCGACGCTGAACGAGCCCACCGCCCACCAGTTCCAGGTCGACCTCCGTGGGGTGATCGATCTGCTCAGCCGGCACATCTACTCCGGGCCACGCGTATACCTGCGCGAGTTGCTGCAGAACGCCGTCGACGCGATCGCCGCACGCCGAGCCCTGGACGGCGGTGGCGGGCGGGTGCGGATCACCCCCGTCAGCGCGGCATCCGACGAGTTCGTCATCCGCGACGACGGGGTCGGGCTGACCGCCGACGAGGTCGCCGACCTCCTCGCGACGGTCGGGCGCAGCTCCAAGCGGGACATCTTCGACCTGCCCCGCAGCGACTACCTCGGGCAGTTCGGCATCGGGATGCTGTCCTGTTTCATGGTCTGCGACACCATCGTGATCCGCTCGCGCAGCGCCGCCGGCGGCGATGCCGTCGAGTGGGTGGGCCACTCCGACGGCACCTTCACCGTCGGCCCGTGCGCGCAGGAGATCGCCGTCGGCACGAGCGTGCACCTCACGCCCCGCGCCGAGACGCGGGCGCTCGTGAGCACCGCCACCGTGCTCGAGCTGGCCGAGACCTTCGCCGCCTACCTGCCCGTCTCGATCGTGGTCGATCTGCCCGCCGGCGGTGAGACGACGGTCACGAGCGCGCCCCCGTTCCTGTCCGCCGACCGGGAGCTGCGCCTCGCCTACGGCCGCGACCTCATCGGCTCCAAGCCGCTCGACGCGATCGCGCTCTCGGTTCCCGGGACCCAGACCCGCGGCGTCGCCTACGTCCTGCCGTACTCCCCGCCGCCGTCGGCGCGGCAGAGCACCCGCGTGTACCTCCGCCGGATGCTGCTGACCGAACGCGCCGACGACATCCTCCCCGACTGGGCGTTCTTCGTCCGCGCCGTGATCGACTCCGAGGGGCTGCACCCGACGGCCAGCCGCGAGGCCCTCGTCGACGACGATGCGCTCGAGCAGACGCGTCGCGAGCTGGGCGACGGCATCCGTCGATGGATCCTCGATCTGGCGCTTCGCGATCCCGCGCGCCTCGCGCAGTTCGTCGCGATCCACGAGGTGGCGCTCAAGTCGCTCGTCCGCCACGACGACGAGCTCGCGCGCTTCATCGTGCGCTGGCTGTCCGTGGAGACCACCCAGGGACGTCTCCGCATCGAAGAGCTCGTGAGACGCTTCCCGCACGTGCGCTACACCGAGACGGTCGACGAGTTCCGCCAGGTCGCGAGCGTCGCCGACACCGACGGTGTACTCGTCGACGGCGGCTACGTATACGACGCCGATCTGATGCGGCTGCTGCCGAGCGTCTTTCCCGAGGTCACGGTCGAACGCGTCGACGTGCTCGACGAGATCGACCGCCTCGACCTGCCGCCGCTCGATGACCGCGACGCGGCGGTGGCGCTGGAGCGCCGCGCGGCGGCCGCGCTGCCCGACGTGG
>CANSLE010000039.1 GCA_947647645.1 uncultured Microbacterium sp. | reverse complement strand
GAACCGCGGAATCGGCGGTGGCCGGGCCGTCGAGGATGGTGTGGATGCTGATGGGCATACCCATGATGTGCTCGACGTCCACCAGTCGGTGGAACGCAGTGGCACGCGCGGCCACGAGGGTCATCCTTTCGCCTGGTCGAGGGCGCCCTGCAGCGAGGTGATGTATCCGCGGCTGGTCACCGTGGCGCCAGACACCATGTCGATCTTCGCGCTCTGTGCGGCCAGCGCCTCCTGGGCGAGTCGGGGAATGGCGTAACTGTTGATCTGCTGGTCCCGGCCGTTCTCAGTGGGGTAGTCGATGGCTTGAACGTCGGTGACCTTGCCTCCGCTCACGGTGATCTGCACCTGCACGGGTCCCCATCGGGTCGAGGTGGACGGGCCTTGGTAACTGCCGTCCGCGAGCCCCGTCGATGCGACCGGTGGTGGGGAGGACGGCGCCGGTTGTGCCGTGCTCTGGCCGGCCTGTGGTGCGGAGCTGGCGGGGGGTGTGGTCCCGGAGCTTGTGGGTCCAGCGCTTGTGGACGGCTCGGTGCCGGTGCCGGCCGCGAGTGCGGTTGGCGGGATGGCTTCGGTGGATGTGCGGTAGCTGAATAGGAGCACCACCCCGCTGATGGTGGCCAGCAGTGCGATCACGATCTTCTTCACGGGTTCCTGCCTAGATGTCGAATGCTTCCGAGTGGATGCGCGTTCCGGGGACGCGTAGGCGTTCGAGGTCGGCTCGCACGCTGTCCATCCACCGGGTGGGGCCGCAGAGGTAGATGTCGTAGTTGGCCAGGTCCGGGGCGAGGTGGCGGATCAGCTGTGCACCGGCCCACTGCTCGTATGTTTTCGGGATCCACGGCGAGCTCACCCGGGTGCGTGGTCCGTTGAGGGGCACGTGGCGCACTCCGCGTTTGTCGACGAGGCGGCGGATCGCCCAGGACATCACTGCCGCGTCGGGGGTGCTGTCCCGGGTGACCAGGGTCGCCGCGCCGGGCGCGTAGGGCTGCTCCTGCAGCAGCGAGACCAGCGGAGCGACGCCGGCACCGGCGCCCAGCATGAGCAGTTTCGTGCCGCGTCGCCGGTCGCCGGTGAGGTGGCCGTATGGGCCTTCGATGAGTACCCGGGTTCCCGCCTTCAGTTCGGTGAGCTTCTGGGTGCCGTCGCCGGTGATCTTGGCGGTGATGGTGAGCCGGTCGGCGTAGGGGCGGGTGGAGACCGAGAAGGGATGCCCGCGCGACCAGCCCGGCCCGTCGAGGAAACGCCAGATGAAGAACTGGCCGGCCTTGGTGCGCAGCCGGTTCAGCCGGTTGCCGGTCATCACCACCGTCACCCCGTCGGACCCGTCCGCGACGACCTGCGTGACGGTGACCCGGGATCTGGCTGAGTGGGCCAGCGGGAGTGCCACCCGGTAGATCAGGGTGCATCCTGCCGCAACGGCCCACACCGTCCACCAGTAGAAGGTCGCCAGGGGTGAGGCGAGGAAGTCGGCGCCGGTCCACAGCTGGTGCGGCAGTGCCAGGCCCACGCCGAGGTATGAGTACAGGTGCAGCAGGTGCCATGACTCGTAGCGCATCTTCCGCCTGGCGCGTCGGATCGACAGGATGACGACCCCGACCAGGAGCAGGGTGGAGGCGGTGGCCAGGAGCATCCCCGGGTAGTCCCAGATCAGTTCCCAGGCCTGCCGGATGACGTCGAGACCTGCCGCGCCCGCGTAGCCGAGCACGACCAGGAGGATGTGGGCGAGGAACAGCCAGAACGACCAGAACCCGGTCAGCCGGTGCATCCGGGTGATGGCGTCATGCCCGAACGCGTGCTCGAACAGGGGCACCCGGGCCATCAGCAGCACTTGATACAGCAGCAGGTTGGACGACACCAGCCCGGTCAATCGGCTCAACGAGGTCAGTGCATCCGGGCCGCCCGCCAGGGTGGTCTGAATCCCGCCGCCGGACACCCAGAGCGCCACGATCACGAGGCTGGTCAACCAGATCGCCGAGACCCCGATAGCGTGCCACACCTCCGCGCGCCGCCGGGCGGCACCGGTCGGTGACGCGGACGAACGCGCTCGCGAACCGGTGAGACGAGATGTGGACACGGCATCATGCTCCGCGGCGGGCTATAAGGCTCGACCAAGAAACATGATGCGGGCGCACTCTCAGAGATGCCACCAAGTGAATGCTCAGATGGCGTTCAGCTTGAGCCTCGGAAGAGGCGGAGGTCGACGAGAGCAGTGCCATCGCCGCCGCCAACAGGGCGCGCGGTAATCCCTGGTCATGAGCGGATTCTGCGCGCCCGGTGCGACCCCATAAGGAGTGCCTACCCTCGCTGGCGACGGCGGAATATCACGAGTAGACCGGAGCAATGGCCCGATTATTCTCCGCTGCCCGCAGGTACCCCTTCGTGGTGGCCACACTCCTGGTCGCCGCCGCCGCCGGGGTGCTCACTGCAACCCCGTGGAGCACCGTCAGCCCGTGGCTGCTAGCCGGTTTCGCTCTGCTCATGGCCGCCCGGTCGGCGTGGGCGATGGTGCAAGAGCTGCGCCACGGAACGTTCGGAGTCGACATTCTGGCCGTGACGGCGATCGTGGCATCAGTGGTGGTCGCTGAGTATTGGGCGGCGATCGTGATCGTGCTGATGCTCACCGGCGGAGAGGCGCTGGAGGACTACGCGGCAAACCGCGCCAAGCGCGACCTGACGGCACTGCTGTCACGCGCCCCGCAGCTTGGGCACCGTGTGATGGCCGACGGGTCGACGGAGGATGTGCCGATCGAGGCCGTCGTCCCGGGAGATCAGGTCGTGGTCCGCGCCAACGAGGTCGTCCCGGTCGACGGAACCCTGGTGAGCGAACTGGGTGTCTTCGACGAGTCCTCCCTCACCGGCGAGAGCCTGCCCGTCGAGCGATCCGCCGGACAGGAAGTGCTCTCCGGCGGTGTCAACGGTCAAGCCGCTGTCGTGCTGCACGTCACCCGGGCGGCAAAGGACAGCCAGTACCAGCAGATCGTAAGCCTGGTCGAGTCTGCGGCGGCCAGCACCTCCCCGATGGTGCGCCTGGCAGACCGCATCGCCCTGCCGTTCACCGCGGTGGCATTCGTAATCGCCGGGGTGGCCTGGCTGGTCTCGGGGGATCCGGTGCGATTCGCCGAAGTCCTGGTCGTGGCGACCCCGTGCCCGCTGATCATCGCGGCCCCTGTCGCGTTCATGGCAGGGATGAGCCGCTCGGCTCGGGAAGGTGCGATCGTCAAGAGCAGCGCCACTCTGGAGAAGTTCCACCGCGCCCAGGCGTTCGCGTTCGACAAGACCGGCACCCTCACCCAGGGCGAGCCGAGCCTGGTCGAGGTGCTGGCGCCCGGGGCCATCGAGCCCGACGAGCTACTGCGGCTGGCGGCATCCGCTGAGCAGTTCTCCGCCCACGTCCTGGCCGCCGCGGTCATCAAGGCTGCCGCCGGACGGGGGCTCGTACTCGCAGGCTCGACGGATGCCGAGGAGTCGACCGCGAACGGGGTCACGGCGAACATCGACGGCCACACCGTCGTTGTCGGCAAACGCTCGTTCATCTCAGCGACAGTGGGACAGGAGATCCCAGGTGCACCGTTGGATAGCGGCGAACTGGCGGTCTACGTCGCCATCGATGGCGCCTCGGCAGGCTCGCTGGTGTTCCGGGATGAAGTCCGCTCGAACGCGCGCGCCACCGTCGACAGCCTGCGTACCCAGGGAATCCGCCGGATCGTGATGCTCACCGGCGATGATCGCCCCACCGCCGAGCATGTCGCGGCGAGCCTCGACATCGACGACGTGCGCGCGAACTGCCTGCCCATCGACAAAGTCAACGCCGTCACCGCCATCACCGAACGTCCCGTCGTCATGGTCGGCGACGGGGTCAACGACGCGCCCGTCCTGGCCGCAGCCGACGTAGGCATCGCCATGGGCGCTCGCGGATCCACCGCGGCCAGCGAGTCCGCGGATGTGGTCATCCTCCGCGACGACATCTCCCGCGTCGCACGGGCTCTCACTGTCGGACGCGAGACGGTGAACGTCGCCCTGCAGAGCATCTGGGTCGGCATCGGCCTCAGCGTCGGCCTGATGATCATCGCCGCGTTCGGGGTACTCCCCGCGCTCATCGGAGCCTGGCTACAGGAAGGCGTCGACGTCATTTCCATCCTCTGGGCGCTGCGTGCCTCAACCGGCAGCAAGGAGATCCGACCCGTCGTCGTGAAGCAAGTTGAGGCGCCGCCCGTTACCGTCTCCTGACGATGAGACACGTCCGATTTGGCCGTCGCTGAGCGTAGGGTGCCCGAGTGTTTCCCGGAACCGGCAACCGCCCGTGAGCGGCGGACTTCTCACCGACTCGGACGGAACCGGCCCTGCCATGCGGAGCCGACAAGATTCCACAAAACACGGCTCAGAACGAACACGGCAGGAGCGACCACCAGCGAGGCGAGCACATCAGACGGATAGTGGACACCGAGATAGACCCTTGAGAGTCCGACAACCACAGCCAAGGCAACTGCCGGAATGCAAGCCACACCAGCACGTCGTTTATGGGCGACCTCTGCAACCACGAACAGGGCGAGGGCCGCTACGAACACGGTGTGACCACTCGGGAAGCTGGTCGCGCCACCAATGTGGAAAAGCGGATCTGCCAGCAGTCCGGGATCTGGGCGTGGTCGCGCAATCAGGACCTTGAGTAGCCATGCAACAAGGCAGGGGGCCCCGATCAGCACGGTCGCCTTGATGCCTGCCACCACCGAGCCCTTGACGATCCCAGTTGCAATGGAAACGAACACCGTAATGATCACCGCACCGAAGGGAGCGAAGACGACCTGAAAGAAGAGAGCAACACCATCGAGAACAGGATTGCGGAAGCCGTTGACCCAAACGAGCAGACCCTCCTCCGCAAGAGTGAAGCCCGTGCCGTTCCGAATGAGTGTGCCCGCAACCCCCACGACGACGACAGCCACGAGACAAATCGCCCCGACCGTTATCTCCTTCCTCGGAGATGATCGCACCACCACATGAGCTGGGGAGCTTGATGCGGCGATCGGCTCCGGGTGCATCGCCGAAGTTTCGCCCAACCGTCCAAAGGATCCTCTAAGACCACTGTCAGTGGCTGACGGTTCCCCCTGCTGCCTCGGCGAACGCCCTCACCCTCGGCCGAGCAGGGACAGAGCCGAGCGGCCAGGGCATTCGGGATCTAGGGGCAGCCTCCAGTGACAAGAACCAGCCGCTTGCCGCTATTGACGAGTTTCGTGCACAGCTGCTCCGTCGCGACTTCAGGTCTCCTTCACGAACCGGGCGAGATTGTCCAGAGCCATTCGAGTTCCCGTCTCGTTGTCCGCGCGGGGGATGCTGTCCGGTAGGCCCTCGTAGATCAAAGTGATGTCTGTGCCACCGCCCTCAGCGTCGGCGAGGGTCGTGGTGACAGTGATGCGGCCTGCTAGGTCGGCATCATCGGTTTCGAACTCATCTACCTCGACGACCTGCTTGTCGGGTACCAGCCGCTCGAAAAACCCATGGTATGTGTCCGTTCGCGCGGCTGTCTTGCCGATCGCGTCCGATGCGTCATAGGTGAGAGAGATCCGGAACCGCCCACCCACGCGAGCGTCAAATTCGTGAACGTAACCGGTCATCCCGTCGGGCACGCGCCATGTGGCTATTGCCTCAGGGTCCAGCAGTGCCTGGTACACCACGGGTCGGGGAGCGTCCAACCGCCGGGATACCTCCATGCTGTACATGACCTTATTCTTGGGCCCTGGATAGGGTTTCCTCAAGGGTGGCCTGCCTCTGGTCGGGGCAGGCGATCCTTGAGGAAGACTGCTCAAGCGCTGTCGGACGACCTGAAGTCGAGGCCCTCGATATTCTCGGGGCCGCCGAACTCGAGATCCTCCTCGCGGACGTAGCCGTTGCGCTCAGGCGCCGGCCGAAGACGAGGGCGCCTGCGCCGGCAAGGAGGAACACCCCAGCGGCGATAGCAAGTATGAAACAGGTGTTGTGCCGAATGAGGGTGCCCGCGACCACAACCACGACGAGAACCGCGAAACACATCGCCCCGACGGCCATCTTCCCCTCGGAGATCGTCGTCCGTGGGCCTGAGTTGGGAAGCTTGATGTTGCGACGGGTTCCGCGTGCATCGTCAGAGTTTCGTCCAACGGCCCAAAGGATCATCTAGGACTTGTGCACAGTTGCCGATGGCGTTCTCTCCGGACTGCCTGGCAAAGCCCACGTCCTCGGCCGAGCGGGGCGAGCGCGAGCGGTCGGGGCATGGTCGGTTCGGAACTGGACAGCGTCTTTAGGCCGCCCCGGAGCGCGTTCATCGCCTGGCGGGTGGACTGTGCCTTAGCCATCTATGACGGTGTCCATTCGGCTGATGTCCGCCGGGACCGAATACCAACATTGCTGACTTACTGGTAGCGAAGTAGCGCAAGTAGCGCGCTACGCGCCTGAAGGGGCAGCACCCCATTGCCGAGGGCTGTCAATTGCTGAGCATGGGACAGGGCTATCTCTGGCAGGGTGACCCAACCCTTCGGAAGCCCCATCAGCCACTCCACGAAGACAGGTGCCGGTCTCGGCCCCTTGGCCTCGTTTAGGACTGCGGGGGCTGGAGCCGGTCTACCGCTGATGCGTTCCCACCGGGCGATGGCTGGGGCGTAGCGTCCCCAGCGTCGAAGAAGTCCCCGATCAGCGCGAACGTCGCGTCCCCGGAGGGCTGGCGTCCGTGCTTCGTCACGAG
The DNA here is from genome assembly GCA_947647645.1 of uncultured Microbacterium sp. GTDB lineage: Bacteria > Actinomycetota > Actinomycetes > Actinomycetales > Microbacteriaceae > Microbacterium. The sequence goes on along the minus strand of CANSLE010000039.1, from coordinate 6,554 downwards.
GTCGATCACTTGATGGCTCAGCGCGATCGTGCCGCGCCTGGCTTTCACGTGATCCAGGCTCTCTCCGCCCCGCGCCGAATCTGAGGCGAGAGGAGTGCGGAACAGTGCGATGGGCGAGGATGAAGATGCGGAATCGGGGATGGGGTGCGCCGATCGCGGAAGCGGGTAGGCCGATCCATCGTGCGTTGTACCGGAGGTCGGCCAGGTCTCCGAGTACGGCGCCAAGTGCCCGTAGAGGTCGGGCTGGCTCGTCTCCCAGACCCCACGGGTCGGGTTCCACACCGCGAAGCGTTGCGCTACCGGGGGTTGCGGTGTCGGGGTTGCGTCGTTCATCGTCGTCTCCTATCGGGCTGGGGCGGATTGCGGGCGCGGAGAGCAACCCGCGAACGTTCTCGATGACAACCCACTCGGGTTGCAGCGCCTCGACCGCAGTCGCCATGTGCGCCCACAGTCCCGAGCGGGTGCCCGGTGCGAGGCCGGCGCGCTTGCCGACCGTGGAGACGTCCTGGCAGGGGAAGCCTCCGCAGAGCACGTCGACCGGCTCGACGGTGCTCCAGTCGATCGTGGTGATATCTCCGAGGTTCGGGGCGTCGGGCCAGTGGTGGGCGAAGACGCGGGCGACGGGATCGTTGATCTCTGAGAACCAGACCGTGCGGGCGTCGAAGACCTGCTCGACGGCGAGGTCGAGTCCGCCGTAGCCGGAGAACAGCGACCCGACCCGCAGACGGCGGTTGTCGTGTTCTCCGTTCGATTCGTGCATGAGGACTCCGGCGGATCGGTGATCCCCGGCTGTCGTCCACTCGTGAACTCGATGCCGGGCTGGTCACCTGCCAGGTGCTCGGCGCATCTCCCGCGACCGACTGCGCGCGCCGAGGTCACCCCTGCCCGGAGTCGTCGTCTCCACTCGTCTTCAGAGCCACCACGCCTCTTGCAGATCGCCCGCCCTTCGGGCGCGCGGTCGCTCACCTCTCCGACGAGCGGGCGGAGGCAATACGGTGACGGTTTCGATGCGCGTCATGTCGGCGGGCGATGGCTACAAGTACCTGCTGCGCACGGTCGCCGCAGGTGACGGCGACAGATCGCTCTCGACGCCGTTGACGAGGTACTACAACGCCGAGGGCACCCCGCCCGGCCGATGGCTCGGTGCCGGCGTCGCCCGCCTCGGCGGCTGCCAGATCGTGGAAGGTGATCAGGTCTCCGAGGCCCAGCTCCAGCTCCTCGTCGGCATGGGCCGCGACCCGATCACCGGCAAGCCGTTGGGCCGTGCCTACCCCGCGTACCAGCCGGTCGCGGAGCGGGTCGCGGAGCGCGTCGCGGACCTTGACCCTGCTCTGGGGCCGGTCTCGCGGGCGGAGGCGGTCGCCGCGATCGAGGCCGAGGAGGCCGAGCGCGGCACGCGGCGGGCGGTTGCGGGATACGACTTCACCTTCTCCATCCCGAAGTCCGCCTCGGTGCTGTGGGCGGTTGCGGACGCGGGCACGCAATCTCTGATCGGACAGGCGCATCATGCGGCGGTTGCGGAGGTGGTTGCGTTCATGGAGCGGGAGGTTGCAGTCACCCGCACGGGCGCAACCGGGCGCAACGGCGCGGTTGCGCAGGTAGACGTTCACGGGCTGATCGCAACCGGGTACGACCACTACGACAGCCGGGCGGGCGATCCGCACTTGCACACGCATGTTGTCATCTCGAACAAGGTGCAGACCGTCCTCGACGGCAAGTGGCGCTCGTTGGATGGGCGGCCGATGCACGCAGCGACCGTCGCCTTGTCGGAGCTGCACGAGGCGGTGTTCGCCGACCACCTGACCCGCATGTTCGGGGTCGAGTGGGAGGCCCGGGATATGGGCCGCGACCGGAACCCGGCGTGGGCGATCGCCGGGGTGCCGGAGGAGCTGCTGGCTGAGTTCTCCACGAGGTCGCGGCACATCGACGTCGAGACAGACCGCCTCATCGAGCAGTACGTCACCAAGCACGGTCGGCGACCGGCTCCGGCGACGATCATGAAGCTCCGCGCCCAAGCCACCCTCACCACGCGACCCGAGAAGGAAGTCCGATCGCTCGCGGACCTCACCGCCGAGTGGCGGCAGCGCGCCGACCGCGTCCTCGGATCGGATGCGACCTCGTGGGCGCGCGGGGTTGCGGCGAACGAGGAGCCTCTGCTGCTCCGAGCGGATGACATGCCGTTGGATGTGATCGCCTCGCTCGGGGGAAGCGTGGTCGAGGCGGTCGGTGAGAAGCGTTCGACCTGGCGGCGGTGGAACCTCACCGCTGAGGCGGCCCGGCAGACGATGCGCTACAGGTTCGCGACCACCGAGGATCGGGAGGCCGTCGTCGGCCTGGTCGTGGACGCGGCCGAGGCCGCGTCCACGCGGCTGACGCCGCCCGAGCTCGCATCGAGCCCCGCGGTGTTCCAGCGGCCGGACGGGACGAGCGTGTTCCGGCCGAAGCACTCGACCGTGTTCTCCTCCGAGGTACTGCTGTCGGCCGAAGACCGCCTCCTCGAGCGCGCCCGCACCAGCACCGGCCCGACCGTGCCGCTCGCGACGGTCGAACGGATCGCGGCCAGACCCGACCGGAAGGGACAGATGCTCGGTGACGATCAGGCCGCTGCGTTGGCGAAAGTCGCCGTCTCCGGCCGCGTCGTCGATGTCCTCGTGGGTCCCGCCGGGGCGGGTAAGACGACCGCGATGAACGCGCTTCGCCGGGCGTGGGAGGCAGAGCACGGCCCCGGCTCGGTGGTCGGGCTCGCGCCCTCCGCGGTCGCGGCGCAGGTCCTCGCCGATGACCTCGGCATCCAAACCGAGAACACGGCGAAGTGGTGGGACACCCACGAGCGCACAGACGAGACGTTCCTCACCGGCCAGCTCGTCATCCTCGATGAAGCCTCCCTCGCGGGCACGCTCTCGCTCGACCGCATCACGAGCCTCGCAGCCGAGGCCGGGGCGAAGGTGCTGCTGGTGGGCGACTACGCGCAGCTCCAGTCGGTCGACGCCGGCGGGGCTTTCTCGCTGCTCGTGCACGACCGGGACGACGCCCCGGAGCTGGTCGACGTCCACAGGTTCACGAACCCGTGGGAGAAGACCGCCTCGCTCGGCCTGCGTCACGGGCGCACCGAGGTCATCGACACCTATATGAAGCACGGCCGAATCATCGGCGGGGAGACGGAGGCGATGATCGGCGCCGCCTACGCCGCGTGGCGTGCCGACTGGATCGCTGGACACGCGACCGTGTTGGTCACCGACTCGAACGAATCCGTCCTCGCGCTCAACCAGCGCGCCCGCACAGACCTGATCCTCGACGGCACGGTCAACGCGCTGCGCGAGGTCGAGCTGCACGACGGCACCCGCGCCGCGGTCGGGGACTCGGTCATCACCCGGCACAACGACCGACGCCTGCGCGCTGGCCGTGGCTGGGTTCGCAACGGCGACAGGTGGACAGTCGCCGAGGTCCGCGACGACGGCTCCCTCACACTCCGCCGGGCAGGCAAGCGGTGGGGCGGGTCGGTCGTGCTCCCGGCCGGGTACGTGGCCGAACACCTCGACCTCGGCTACGCGGTCACCTCCTTCCGCGCGCAGGGCATCACCACCGACACCGCGCACGTCCTGGTCGACGCCTCAATGACGAGAGAGAACCTGTACGTCGCCCTCACCCGCGGCCGTGAGGCGAACATGGCCTACGTCGCCGTCGACAAGCCCGACGACTCACACGAGGGTCCGCACCCCGGAGACAACATCGAAGCCACCGCGCGAAGCGTGCTGTTCGGGGTTCTGCAGCACGTCGGCGCCGAGCTCTCCGCCCACGAGACGATCACCGCCGAGCAAGAAGCATGGGCGAACATCGGTCAGCTCGCCGCCGAGTACGAGACGATCGCCGCCGCCGCGCAACGCGACCGCTGGGCGAACCTCGTCCGCACATCCGGCCTCACTGACGAGGAGGCAGAAGCCGCGATCAACTCCCCGGCATTCGGCGCGCTGACCGCCGAGCTGCGCCGAGCCGAGGCCAACCACCACGACACCCAGACGCTGCTCCCGCGCCTCGTGCGAGCACGACGATTCACCGACGCCGACGACATCGCCGCCGTCCTCTACTACCGCGTCGCCAAAGCCACCGAACGACCCGCAGGCTCCGGGCGCGCCCGCAAGACCCCACGCCTGATCGCCGGGCTCATCCCCGAAGCCACCGGAACTATGAGCCCCGAACTGCGGCAGGCGCTCACCGAGCGACGCGACCTCATCGAACTCCGCGCAGACGCGATCCTCGATACCGCAGTCAACGATGGCCAGGAGTGGATCGCGGTGCTCGGGAAGCAACCGACGCAGGAACGAGCAGCGCAAATGTGGCGACATGCCGCACGCACCATCGCGGCATATCGGGATCGCTACGGGATCACCGACCCGCTCCCGCTTGGCACACCCGCCGAGGCCGACGCTCAGAAAGTCGACGCCGCCCGCGCCCGCACCGCGCTCGACCGGGCACAGAACCTCACCCAGGCCGAGCAGCGAGAGCAGGAAAGCCCGCGCCGCACCGGGACTCAGCGCGTCGGGCCGTCGCTGTAGCACGGCAGCCTGCGGCTACTGCTGGTCAGTCCGCTCCGGGGGCTGGATCATCTGCACGTTCGAGACGCCGCCCTGGTTCACGCAGTCTTGGGCGAGGTCGTGGACGTGCCAGTAGTAGTCCAAGGCGGGCTCAACTGCGTTCACGGTGGTCTCGACCGGGGTGTAGTGGTGCAGCGGGGTGGAGACTCCATCGAAGGTCTGACCGAAGTTGTCGGTGGTCAGGATGGTCAGCGGTTGCTCGCCGGTCCACTCGATCCCGATACGCACGTCGTACTCGTCGTTGTCGGTCGCCTCGGCGGTGGCGCGGAGGAGTCCCATGAAGTCCGCGATGCCGCATTCGAGGCCGGCCGACTGAACCTGCGAGCCCTCGAAGTAGCTGTCGCTGCTCATGCGATGCCCGCCTACCGCTGTCGCGAGGGTGACTGAGCCATCGTGGTGAATGCTCATCCACGATTCTCTCCACGTTGACCGCTCGCCTGTCGCGGTGTTGACCGCGACCCAGCGCCGCAGGCCAGGTCGAGGGTTGTGCCTGTCGACGCTCTCCAGCGGATGAACTCCACCTCGGCCTGCGTAGGTCAGGGCTAGTCCCTCGGTCTTGGACAGCACATCACGGGCCTCGTCCCGAGTCAGCCGATCCCGGAATCGGGGAACACGGGGATGGGCGACAGCGATCAGCCAGGCGCGCTCGCCCGAGTTGCGCCCGCCCGCGGCTTCGGCGAACAGATTGTCCAGTGCCTCGGTGGCGTGGCGTCGCTCATCGAACCGCGCTCGATACATCGCCTCGATCTGCCGCTCCTTCATCCACACGGTGTCCGAGTCGTTGCGCACGGGCGCACCGAAGTAGTCGTTCCTGTAGATCAGATGCGGGCCGTCGACGCTTGACGGGATCTCAACCACGACGGCGCGTTTGCCCTCATTGCCGAGTCGATGCACGTTCAGCCCGAACACCGGCGGGGAGATGGCGGTGATCGCGGCGCTGCGTAGCGACCGCTCGTGCACCTCATCGAACTCGCCGACATCGACTCGCTCCGTCGCGGCCTTCTGCGACTCTCGCACGCCGAAGACGATGACTCCGCCGCCGCTGTTCGCCATCGCGGCGACATCCTTGGGGAAGTCCGTCTGCGGCAGCCCCTTCGCCGGCGGCAGCTCAGACTTCCAATCCAAGTCGTTCGCCTCCACGACCCCGCCACTCACCGCAGCATCGAGCAGTTCATCGGTCAACGGCCCCGGTGCGATCCCGAGGGCGCGATGTAGTGCGGTGAAGGTCATGTTCCAAGCGTAGGGATGCGCGAGGACATCGCCCGAGACTTACGGACACGCGCCGCGGAGCCGACGCAACTACAAGGAACGTCCTGGACGACGCGCGGAACGGCCAACCCCGGCCTCATGCTCAACCGCTCGCCCGTTGGCTGCGGCGGGCGGGCGGGTGAGGGTGTTGACATCGCCGGCATCGGTGATGATGGAGGCGATGCCTTCGCGGAGCAGTCGGTGAGTGCCCGAGCTCGCGGCGCTGGTTACTGGGCCGGGGACCGCGCCGACCGGGCGGCCGATCTGGGCGGCGCGGGCGGCGACGTTGAGCGAGCCCGATCGGTAGCCGGCCTCCACGATCACGGTCGCGCCCGAGATAGCGCCCAGGATTCGGTTGCGGGCGAGAAAGCGCCACTTGGTCGGCGCGGCACCGGGGGCCATCTCGCTGACGAGCAGACCAACGTCCCCGATGCGTTCCAACAGCTCGTGATTGCCTGCCGGGTAGAGACGGTCCAGGCCGCCGGTGAGCACCGCGATCGTCTGCCCTCCCGCAGCCAAGGCAGCGCTATGGGCGGCCCTGTCGATGCCATAGGCACGGCCGGCGACGACGATCCGCTCGGTACTTGCCAGATCGGAGGCAAGCTCGACGGCGACGTGCTCGCCGTACCCGGTGGCTGCACGGGCGCCGGTGATCGTCACTTCGACGCGCTATTGCATTGAATGCAGGATCGTGACCGTTCCGCGGGTCGGAGT
>CANSLE010000038.1 GCA_947647645.1 uncultured Microbacterium sp. | reverse complement strand
GCGCGGCGCGGCGCCCGCTTGCGCGGCGCCTTGACGGGCTTCTCAGCGACCGGCGCCTCCGCACTCGCGGCGGCGGGGGCCTCGGCATCCGAAGGCACCTCCACATCGGGGGCCTCGGTCTGCACCGCCTCGGCGGCGGGCTCCTCGGCGGCGGGCTCCTCGGCGGCGGGAGCGTCGACCACGTCGGTGGCGGCGTCGCCGACGGCATCCGTGTTCTCGACGTCCTCGACGTTCTCGGTGTTCTCAGTCTGGATCTCGGAGAGGGACTCCACGAGTTCTCCTTCGTAGGCATGTGGACGGGGACCGCCCGCATCGCGCCGTCCACGACAGGCGCAACCGCTCTCGTGCGCACACGCACGTCTAGCTCAGACGCGCCATGGTGCAACGTGAGGGTTATGCGGTGGTTCGCAGAATTGCGACGGAGGCCAGATTCACGGTCACGCCGTGGCACCCTCCGTATGGTTCCTCACTGTACCACCCTTGACGTCGACGGCGAGCATTCGCGGCTCCCACGGGGTGTCCGTCACGGATGCCGCGACCTCCACGGCCGCGAGGCGTTGCCCCGGACCGTCGGCGAGCACGAGCACGCTCGGACCCGCGCCGGAGACGACGGCCGCGAACCCCCGCGCCCGCAGCGCGCGGACGAGCTCGTCGGTCGCCGGCATCGCCTGCGCGCGGTAGGACTGGTGCAGCTTGTCCTCCGTCGCCGCCATGAGCAGTTCGGGGCTCTGGGTGAGCGCCGCGATCAGCAGCGCCGAGCGCGAGACGTTGAACACGGCATCCTCACGGGGCACGTGCAGAGGCGCGAGTCCCCGCGCGACCGACGTCGACATGGTGAACTCCGGGACGAACACCAACGGAGCGACGCCGCGATGCACCAGCAGCTTCTTGTGCTGGGGACCGCGCTCGTCCACCCAGGCGATCGTGAGACCACCGAAGAGCGCCGGGGCGACGTTGTCGGGGTGCCCCTCGAGCTCGGTCGCCAGGCGCAGCAGGGTGTCGGGACCGAACTCGACATCACCTTCGAGCAGACCCTTCGCCGCGAGGAGACCGGCCACGACGGCCGCCCCCGACGAGCCCATCCCCCGCCCGTGCGGGATCGTGTTGTGAGCCTCGAGGCGGATGCCGGGCATGTCGCGCCCGGCGGCAGCGAAGGCGTAGGCCATCGATCGCACGACGAGATGGGACGGGTCGGTGGGGACGTCGCCCGCCCCCTCGCCCGAGACGACGATCTCCAGCCCCGGCTCGGGAAGCGCCGTGACGACGAGGTCATCGTAGGAGCTCAGCGCGAGGCCGAGCGTGTCGAAGCCCGGCCCGAGGTTGGCACTGGTCGCGGGCACCCGCACCGCAACGGTGCGCCCCGCCTCCTCGACGCTCATGCCAGGTCGAGAACGGAGGCGACCTCGCTGGTCGACGCGTCGACGACCGTGGGCTCGACCTCGGAACCGTCGGCGTTGCGCAGCGCCCACTGAGGGTCCTTCAGACCGTGGCCGGTGACCGTGATGACGATGGTCGCGCCGGCGGGGATCACGCCCGCCTCGGCACGGTCGAGCAGACCCGCGACACCGATGGCGCTGGCGGGCTCGACGAAGACCCCGGCGGTGCTGGCGAGCAGCTTCTGAGCCGCGAGGATGCGGGTGTCGTCGATCGCGCCGAACCAGCCCTGCGTGGCGTCGCGCGCCTCGAGGGCGAGCTCCCACGACGCCGGGTTTCCGATGCGGATGGCAGAGGCCACCGTCTCGGGGTTGCGGACGACCTCGCCGCGGACGAGCGGAGCGGAGCCCTCGGCCTGGAAGCCGAACATGCGCGGCACCTTCGTGGCGGCGCCGCGGGCCGCCTCCTCGCGGTAGCCGCGGGAGTAGGCGGTGTAGTTGCCGGCGTTGCCGACGGGGATGAGATGGAAGTCGGGCGCGTCGCCGAGCTGGGAGACGACCTCGTAGGCCGCCGTCTTCTGGCCCTCGATACGGTCGGGGTTGACCGAGTTGACGAGGTGCACCGGGTAGTTGTCGGCCAGCTCGCGGGCGATCTCGAGACAGTCGTCGAAGTTGCCGCGCACCTGGATGAGACGCCCACCGTGGATCACGGCCTGGCTGAGCTTGCCCATGGCGATCTTGCCCTCGGGCACGAGCACCGCGGCCGTGATGCCCGCGTGCGCCGCGTAGGCGGCGGCGGATGCCGAGGTGTTGCCCGTCGAGGCGCAGATGACGGCCTTCGCACCATGCTCGACGGCACGCGAGAGTGCCACCGTCATGCCGCGGTCCTTGAAGGAGCCGGTCGGGTTCATGCCCTCGAACTTGATGAAGACGTTCGCGCCCGTGCGCTGCGAGAGCGCCGCGGCGGGGATGAGCGGCGTGCCGCCCTCGCCGAGGGTCACCACCGTGGATGTCTCCGTGACGCCGAGCCGGTCGGCGTATTCGCGCAGGACTCCCTGCCAGACGTGTGCCATCTCCATCTCCTTCTTGCGGTGCGGCGACCGCGAGTTCAGTTGCCTTCGACGCGGAGCACCGACACGACCCGGCCGACCACGCCGCTGGCGGCGAGACGGTCGACGGTGTCGCTGAGGTCCTGCTCGCGGGCGGTGTGGGTGCCGATGACCAGGCGGGCGATGCCCGGGGCGACGTCACCGGCCGGGACGAGGGTCTGTTCGACGGTCGCGATCGAGACCCGGCCCTCACTGAGGATGCCGGCGACGGTCGCGAGGACGCCCGGTTCGTCGGACACCTCGAGCGTGATCTGGTAGCGCGTCGTGACCCGACCGATCGGCACGACCGGGAGGTTCGCCCGGGTCGACTCCCCGACCCCGACGCCGCCGGCGATGTGGCGGCGCGCCGCCGACACGACGTCGCCGAGCACCGCCGACGCGGTCTGCACGCCGCCGGCACCGGCGCCGTAGAACATGAGGTTGCCCGCGGCCTCGGCCTGCACGAACACCGCGTTGTTGGCGCCGTGGACGCTGGCGAGCGGATGTTCGCGCGGGATCAGCGCCGGGTAGACGCGCACCGAGATCGCCTCACCCGTGGGCGAGTCGACCTCGGCGTCGGCGAGACGCTCGCACACCGCGAGCAGCTTGATGACGTAGCCGGCGTGACGCGCGGCATCCATCGTCTGACGATCGATGCTGCGGATGCCCTCCCGGTGCACGGCCTCGAGCGGCACGGCGGTGTGGAACGCGAGCGAGGCCAGGATCGCCGCCTTCTGCGCCGCGTCGTAGCCCTCGACATCGGCGGTGGGGTCGGCCTCGGCATAGCCGAGCCGCTGCGCGTCGGCGAGGACGTCGGCGAACTCGCTGCCCTCGGTGTCCATGCGGTCGAGGATGTAGTTGGTCGTGCCGTTGACGATGCCCATGATCCGCTGCACGCGGTCGCCCGCCAGCGAGTCGCGCAGCGGCCGGATGATCGGGATCGCTCCCGCGGCCGCGGCCTCGTAGTACACGGAGGCGCCCACCTGGTCGGCCGCGTCGAAGATCTCGGGGCCGTGGGTGGCCAACAGCGCCTTGTTGGCGGTGACGACGTCGGCGCCCGAGGACAGCGCGAGCAGGATGTCGGTACGCGCCGGCTCGATGCCGCCCATGAGCTCGATGACGATGTCGGCGCCGACGATCAGCTGCTCGGAGTCGGTGGTGAACAACTCGCGGGGCAGGTCGGCCTCGCGCGGGGCGTCGGGGTTGCGCACGGCGATGCCGACGAGCTCGAGGGCCGCGCCGGCGCGATCGGCCAGCTCGTCCGCGTGCTTGCGGAGGAGGTCGGCCACCTGGGACCCGACCGCCCCGGCTCCGAGCAGGGCGACGCGCAGTCGACGGTAGTCGGTCATTGATTCTCCTCGGCCAGGGATCTCTCGGCCCGTGCGGGGCGGTCCGCGACACCCACGTCGCGAGCCAGCAGGTCGTCGATGGTCTCGCCGCGGACGATCACGCGAGTCTCGCCGTCGCGGACGGCGACGACCGGCGGACGCGGCACGTAGTTGTAGTTGCTCGACAGCGAGAAGCAGTAGGCGCCGGTCGCGGGCACGGCCAGGAGATCGCCCGGGGTGACGTCGCCGGGGAGGTACTCCGCGTCGACGACGATGTCGCCGGACTCGCAGTGGCGGCCCACCACGCGGGCCAGGGCCGGCGCGGCATCCGAGGTACGCGAGGCGAGGCGTGCGGAGTACTGGGCTCCGTAGAGCGACGGACGCGCGTTGTCGCTCATGCCGCCGTCGATGCTCACATACAGGCGCTGGAGATCGTCGCTGGCCTGGACGGGCTTGACCGTGCCCACCTCGTACAGGGTCACACCGGCACGGCCGACGATCGTGCGGCCGGGCTCGAACGCGAGGTTCGGCAGCGGGATGCCGCGGACGTCGCACTCGCGGGCGACCGCGGCGACGATGCCCTCGGCGAGCGCGGCGATGGGGGTCGGCTCATCGACCGACGTGTACGCGATGCCGAATCCGCCGCCGAGGTTGAGGACGGGGATCTCGCCGCCGGCGAGGAGCTCCGCATGGAGCTCGACGAGACGCGCTGCCGACTCCGCGAAGCCGCGGGTGCCGAAGATCTGCGAGCCGATATGGCAGTGGAGCCCCATGAAGCGCAGACCCGGAAGCTCGCGGATGCGCGCGACGACGGCGGGGGCGTCGGCGAGGGCGAAGCCGAACTTCTGGTCCTCGTGGGCGGTGGCCAGGAAGTCGTGGGTCTCGGCGTGGACGCCACTGTTGACACGGACCAGGACCGCCTGCGGCACGGCATCCGGTGTGGCGCGGCGCTCGACGATCGCGGCGAGCCTCTCCAGCTCGATGCGGGAATCGATGACGATCGAGCCCACGCCGATCTCGACCGCGCGCTCGAGTTCGGCGACCGACTTGTTGTTGCCGTGCACGCCGATCCGGGACGGGTCCGCCCCGCCGGCGAGCGCAACGGCGAGCTCGCCACCGGTGGCGACATCGACCGCGAGGCCCTCCTCGGTGACCCACCGGACGACCTCGGTGGACAGGAACGCCTTGCCCGCGTAGTAGACGCGGGCGTCGGCGCCATGACGCGCGGTCGCCGCGACGAAGGCTTCGCGCACCTCGCGAGCGCGGGCACGCACGGCATCCTCGTCGAGGACGTAAAGAGGCGTGCCGAAGCGCGCGCGCAGCTCACCGACGCCGACGCCGGCGATGCGCAGCTCGCCGTCGGCGTCGCGGGATGCGGAGGGGGGCCAGACGAGCGGTGCGAGGGCGTTCGCCTCGTCCGGTTCACGGAGCCACGCGGGCACGAGCGGGCGGTCGGAGGCGGCGGACACGTGCGGAACCAATCGTGTGGGGTCGGGCTGCCGTCGGTGACGTCACGCCCGGCAGTCCTAGAAGTCTAGGGCACCCCCGCATACCGGCCCACGCATGTGACGGGTCAGCTGCAGCTGCCCTTCTGCTGGAGGGCGGCATCGGCGATGATCGCCGGGTTGACGACGATCTCCGCGACCACCTGCTGGTTCTCGACCCGTACCGCCGACAGCGTGAGCCCGACGGGAAGGTACTGCTTCACGCAGACGTCCCAGTCCCGCACCACGGTCCGTGCCACAGCACCGAACTGGTCGATCAGCACATCGGCCGAGACCTCGGTTCCCGACACGCGCAGCGTCCGCGGGGTGAGTACGAGGTCTCCGTTCGAGGCCGACGGCGTGAGGCTGACGCCCACCGGCACCGACAGCGCGAACAGCTTGAGCTGCGTCGACATCACGATGTCCGGCGCCTCGACCGTCACGGCATCCGCGGGGAAGCCCTCGACGGTGGCGAGCAGCGTGCGCACCTGGGTCTGGTCGAGACGCACGGTGGCCGTGGCGCTCCGCAGCGGCGCGTTCCCGCGGATGGGCACCCCCGCGGCGTGCACCTGTATGTCGCCGGTCAGCGCGCCGAAGCGGACATCGGCGGCCGAGACGGTCACCTCGTCGAGGCGACCGCCGATCAGCTGCGGAAGCACCTGCCCGCGGACGTCGACGTCGATGTGCTGGTCGGCCGGCACATCGAGCCGCGAGACGATCTGCTCGCGGATCGTCCGCTCGACGATCCCGCGGGCGATGTACTCCCCCGCGAACCACGCGCCGACGGCGAGCGCCGCGACGGCGAGCAGAGCGATCAGCCACGGCCACCGCCGGCTGCGGCGACGCTGCGGTGCGGATGCCGCGGCATCCGTCGACAGCACCCACGTCGCCGTCGGGTCGGGAAGCGGCCGGGTGGGGTGCTGGTCGCTCACGTCACATCCGCTCCGGAGCGGTCACGCCGAGCAGGTCGAGGCCGTTGCGCAGCACCTGCCCGGTCGCGTCGTTCAGCCACAGGCGGGTGCGATGCAGGTCGGTGACCGGCTCGTCGCCCAGCGGGGTGACCCGGCAGGTGTCGTACCAGCGGTGGTAGAGGCTCGCGAGCTCCTCGAGGTAGCGCGCGACGCGGTGGGGCTCGCGCACCTCGGCGGCGTAGGCGACGATGCGAGGGAACTCCTGGAGCGCGCCGAGCAGCGCCGACTCGGTCTCGTGGTCGAGCAGCTCGGGGACGAAGGCGCGGCGGTCGACGCCCGAGTCCGCCGCGTTGCGCGCGACGTTGTGCGTGCGGGCGTGCGCGTACTGCACGTAGAAGACGGGGTTGTCGTTGGTGCGCTTCGTGAGGATCTCGGGGTCGAGCGTGAGCGGCGAGTCGGCGGGGTAACGCGCCAGCGAGTAGCGCAGCGCGTCGGTGCCGAGCCAGTCGCGCAGATCGTCGAGCTCGATGATGTTGCCGGCGCGCTTGGACAGGCGCGCGCCGTTGACCGACACGAGCTGACCGATGAGCACCTCGATGTCCTTCTCGGGATCGTCTCCGGCCGCGCCGGCGAGCGCCTTGAGGCGGTGGACGTAGCCGTGGTGGTCGGCGCCCAGGAGGTAGATCTTGTGCGCGAAACCGCGGTCGCTCTTGTTCAGGTAGTACGCGGCGTCGGCGGCGAAGTAGGTGTACTCCCCGTTGGAGCGACGGATCACGCGGTCCTTGTCATCGCCGAAGTCGGTCGTGCGCACCCACACCGCGGCGTCCTGGTCGAAGACGTGGCCCTGTGCCCGCAGGCGGTCGACGGCCTCGTCGACGAGGCTCGGCTCGCCGTTCGGGCCGTGGGCGTGGAGCGTGCGCTCGCTGAAGAAGACGTCGAAGTGGACGTTGAACTTCTCGAGCGACGCCTGCAGGTCGGCCAGCTGCAGGGCGTACGCCCGGTCGCGCGCCTCGACCAGCTGCTCGTCCGCCGCCAGGTCCAGGATGCTCGGGAGGTCGGCGACGACGCGACGGGCGAGGTCGTCGATGTACGAGCCCGGGTAGCCGTCCTCCGGGGTCGGCTCGCCCTTGATGGCGGCGAGGACGGAACGGCCGAAGCGGTCCATCTGCGCGCCCGCGTCGTTGATGTAGAACTCGCGGACGAGCGTCGCACCGCTGGCCAGGAGCACCCGCGCGATCGCGTCGCCCAGGGCCGCCCACCGGGTGTGGCCGATGTGCATCGGGCCGGTCGGGTTCGCGCTCACGAACTCCAGGTTGATGCTCTGACCGCGCTGGGTCTCGTTGGTGCCGTAGGCCGCGCCCGCATCGACAATCGTCTTCGCCAGGGCACCGGCGGCGCCGGCCTCGAGCCGGATGTTGATGAAGCCCGGTCCGGCGACCTCGACGCTCGCGACGCCGTCGGTGGCGGCGAGCGCGTCGGCGATCTCCTGCGCGAACTCGCGCGGGTTGGCGCCGACCGCCTTGCCGAGCTTCAGCGCGGCGTTGGACGCCCAGTCGCCGTGGTCGCGGTTGCGCGGCCGCTCCAGCGGCAGGTCGTCCGCGGTCAGACCGGCGCTCGAGCCGGGGCGTCGCGCCTCGGCGAGAGGGGCGATGACGGCGAGCAGGGCGGCGGAGAGGGCGTCGGGGTTCATAGCGCGACAAGTCTACGGGCGCGTGCTGTCCCCCACCTGCGCGCCCGGCTCGGCATCCGTCGTGAGGTGCGGGCTCGCGCCGGGCGCCTCCCCGCGCACCGGCGCGTGCACAACTCCGTCTGAGACGTGCACGAAGCCACGAAAGCTGCGGACAGCAGACATACAGGCGGAGTTGCGCACGGAGGCCGAGCCTCACGGCCGCGGTGGCGGCGCGGCCGGCGCCGTCGGAGACTCAGGTCGCATCCGCGCTCCGCCGGCGTGCACAACTCCATCTCGATCGTGCGCACGGGAGTGAAAGCCGCAGCCTGGTGGCATACAGGCGGAGTTGCGCACGCGGGTCGAGTCTCTCGGTCGGGTCAGGCGAGCTGGACGAGCTCGGCGACGTCGTCGAGAGCGGGGTCGGATGCCGCGGCCGCCGCGTCCTGCGCCGCGGCGTCGGACGCGTCGTCCGGCAGGACGCACGCGTCGACGCGCATGCGCTGCAGGCCGACGTAACCGCCGTGGTAGCTGAGGAACGCGCAGTCGGACGCATCGCGACCGGTCGCGATGCGCACCAGCGAGCGGCGGTTGGCCAGCCGGGTGGCGTCGATGACGTACCAGCTGCCGTCGAGGTAGGCCTCGGCGACGGCGTGGAAGTCCATGGGCCGAAGGCCGGGAGCGAAGCAGGCCGCGTAGCGCGCGGGCATGTCCATCGCGCGCAGCAAGGCGATGACGACGTGGGCGTAGTCGCGGCACACGCCCTGGCCGGTCATCAGGGTGGTGACCGCGGAGTCGGTGCCCTGGCTGAGTCCGGGCGTGTAGGTCGTGCTGGAGGCGACGAACTCGCTGACCGCGGTGATCAGCTCAAGACCCTGCAGCCCGCGGAACTGTCGGCGCGCCTGCGAGAACACCTCGTCGGACTGGCAGTACCGGCTGGGACGGAGGTAGGTGATGGCCTCCAGGTCGCTTGTCGCTCGCTGCGAGACGTGGCCTTCGATGAGCGCTTCGTAGCGCACCTCGAGACGTCCGGCCTCGCCGAGCAGGCGATGCAGACGGCTTCCCGACTGGTCGATGATCTCGGTCGGCGTGTAGACGCGATCACCCTGTGTGAACGTCAGTTCCTCCCTCAGAACAGGCGCCGGCTGGGCCGCGGCGATCTGGAAGATGAGGTCGACGGAAGCCCCGAGATCGAGGTCCAGCTCGGCGGTCACGAGGCGTTGCACCGGAGTATCCTCGCACGGCGCGATGGAGCGTTTGTACACGACTGTTCCGACCCTCCAGACGGATGCCGCGCCCCGCCCGCGCGGGTGGCGTTTCGCCGTTGCTCCCGCGGCATCCGCGGCGTTCGTGACGCCCCGTCGGTGATACCCTCGATCGGTACGCCTCCGTAGCTCAGGGGATAGAGCGTTGGTTTCCGGTACCAAAGGTCGCAGGTTCGATTCCTGTCGGGGGCACTACAAATCAAACGGGACATGCATGCGCGGTACACCCATAACTACGCCCGGAGCAGCACGTAGTGCCCGACGGGTGGCAGCGGTTCAACAACGAAACAGCCCTCTCTCCCGTCCGCAGACGAGAGAGAGGGCTGAACTATGGATGGGCCAGTGGTCAGGTAAGGGAGTCTCATAGAGAGCCGCTAACCTGGCCGCCTGGGGAAACGCCGCCGGCACCGGTCAAGCTCGCGCTCGTGGATCGCCGTTGCGCTGGTAGCAGCGCTCCTCGTTATCACCGGCGCACTCGTCGTAGCCGCGCTTCGATCCACACCGCGACCGATATCGCAGGCTACACGCCTGCGCCTGTGACCACTTTCTCGAGCAACAAGGTTCGCATCGCCGTCATCGGAGACTCCAACACCGAGGCCGATTCACCGAAGTTCGCTGCTGGACAGATCGGGTCGAACAGTTGGGTGCGGACGACCGTCAAGAACGGCGTGCTGTTCGTCGGCGGCTGGGCCAAGGGTGGGAGCACGTCGGTCGAGCAGGCGCAGAACTACGCCGGAGTCAACGACGCTGGTGTGCTCGTGATCATGACCGGGACAAACGACCTCTCCCGGCAGCTCCCGTTCCGCCACACTGAATCGAGCATCGTCAAGATGGTCGACGCAACCCTCGGCGCCAAGGTAGTTCTGCTCGCCATCCCACCGCGGAACTCTGCCACCTCCCCGACCGTCGAGGAGTTCAATTCGTCGCTCTCGGCACTCGCTTCCGAGCACGGCTGGACATTCAGCGACCAGCTGCAGTTCGCACGTTCCCCCGGTGGTAGATACGTCGACGGGCTCACCAGCGACGGAACCCACCTGACTCCGGACGCGGAGAAGCAGCTCGGCGAGAACGTCGCGAAGATGCTTCAGAGCATGTCGACTACGCCATGAGAGCGGTGAGGTTCCCGACCGTCACCTGACCCCAGGCGACTACGCCGGTGCCTGCACTCGCAATGAGGTCCAGTGTGATGCCAGTCGTGCCGGCTGGGATCACGACCTCCTGGTAGAAGACTCCACGCGTGACAGCCGCCCGAAAGTTAGCCGCCTGAGCGTTGGTGCCGGGCCCCGTGAAGGTCGCAGGTTCGATTCCTGTCGGACGCACTCACAAAGACGCGTGTTGCGGCCCTGTCACCCTCCCGCGTCCCGCGTCCCGCGGGGTTCGCTGCGCAGCACGCTCCGCCCCGGCCAGGGGCGTCCGCCGATAAATTCAGATGCGCAATCATCAGGCGCGTTCGTCGCACCTCTCCCAGCCTTTGGATACTTCTGGTGCGGTGGACTCCGACGGAAGGTGGATGCGTCCTCTCACGAATTTGGGAAGCCTGGGTAGCGCAAGAACCGTTACTTGCCCGATGGACAGATAGGAAGTGAGATGCGTTACACCGCCAATATGCGCCTTGCGGTTGCTGGGACGGCGGCGTTGATTGCGGCTCCCCTCATCGTGGGCGCGCCCGCGGTCGCGGACGACGTTGTCGCGCCGTCCGAGGCGCCATTTGTCGCAGCACAGCAAAACCTCGGACTTTCCGATGCTGATGCGGCGCAACTGCAGCCTGGGATCTCGGTGTCCGCAGACCGACGCGGTGCCGCCGTTTCGCTGGGCGATTTTGAAGTGACGGTCGCATCGGAGACCGACCAGCAGACGAGCACGACCGTACTGGGAGACGGGGCACGTCTGATGAGCCTGTTGGTGGAAGGCCAGACTTCTACCACCTTCAGAGTGGACGTGCCTGAGAACGTCTCTCTTGTTCCGGCCGCGGGCGGTTTCGATCTCGTGGGCGACGCCGCCGGGACAAAAGTGACGCTCGGACGGATCCACGAGCCGTGGGCTATCGACGCGGAAGGCAAGCAGCTCCCAACGTCGTACAGCCTCGAGGGGAACATGCTCATTCAGCGCGTCGACACAACCGGCGCGGTCTTTCCGGTCGTCGCAGACCCTGCAGTGACGGCCGGGTGGGGTGCGGACGGGCCAGGCGTCTACTGGAACATGTACGGGTATCAGATGAAGACGATCCAAGGAGTCACGGCGTCTGCACTGGGGGCTGCGCTGGCGGGCGGTTGCGCGGGAGCAAGCAAGATCCCGAGTGTCGGCGGGATAATCTCAGCCCTGTGCGGATTCATCGGCGCTCCGACTCTCGGATCAATCTGGGGCGGTATCCAAAACATCCTGTCGAATCCAAACATCGACAACTTCACCTGCTATCAGACCAAGGTCGTCCCCATTGGGTCGGGGCCGCATCCGACGGGAGGGGGAGACTGTGCGTAGTTCGACGTTCATTGGCACCTGGTGGCCCGGCATCCTCATCATCGCCTCCATCATCCTCGCCATCAGCACACCGATTAACCCGTGGTTGATCGGTGCGGTCACGGGAGTCACGATTGTGATCGGCTTCGCGATCTCCGCGCTGCGGAGAAGCAGCGAACGGAGGCGGGCCGCACAAGAGCGGCAGAGTCGCTAGCAGGAGCCGCTTTCGCCTCGGGAACCGATCCCTGGCCCCTGACTTCTCGGCGGAAAGCTCAGGGTCCAGGGATGGTCCCATACTTTTGATCCTCGCTGAATGAGAACCACGGGATCGATCGGGGTGACGGAACTGGGCGGGCACTTGTCCGTCGGCGCACGCTCAGATCGTCGACCACCCGCCGTCGCTCGGGAGAATCACGCCGTTGATGTTCGCGGACTCATCGCTCAGCAGCCACACGATCGCCGACGCGAGCTGCTCCGCGGTCGCGATGGGTGTCATCAGCGCCTGCATGATCG
The DNA here is from genome assembly GCA_947647645.1 of uncultured Microbacterium sp. Lineage (GTDB taxonomy): Bacteria > Actinomycetota > Actinomycetes > Actinomycetales > Microbacteriaceae > Microbacterium. The sequence continues at coordinate 1,178 of CANSLE010000038.1, read as the reverse complement.
GTCCGATGCGCCCCGCGGCGTACTCGCTCTTCATCGGCGCCTCGATGTTGGTCGCGACGGCGCCCGGAGCCACCGCATTCGCGCGGATGCCCTGAGGGCCGTAGAAGAACGCCACGCTCTTCGTGAACCCGGCGATCGCATGCTTCGACGCCGTGTACGCCGCGCCCGCCGACGATGCCCGCAGCGACGCCTCCGACGCGACGTTGACGATCGCGCCCGCACCACGCTCGATCATGCCGGGAAGGACCGCACGGGTGAGGCGCATCGGCGCCGTCACGTTCACCCGGAAGACCCGGTCCCACGTCTCGTCGTCCACCTCGGCCGGTGGCAGGAACGCGTCCATGATGCCGGCGACGTTCGCCAGCCCGTCGATGGTCGCGCCCGCGGCATCCATGATCTGCTGGATCGTCGCGGCCTCGGCGATGTCGCCCGCCACGGTGACCAGCCGGTCGTCCGACACCTCGGCGCGCACGGCGTCGAGCCGCTCGACCGACACGTCCGCGGCGACCACACGCGCGCCCTCCCTCAGCAACCGCAGCGCGGTTGCGCGACCGATCCCCGATCCCGCTCCGGTGACGATGACCGTCTGCCCCGTGAATCCCGATGACTGTTCCATGGCCGCTCCTTCGCTCGCGCCCGCAGCGGCCCGATAGTCGCTGTCATCCCGACGCTACGCCGCGCACCACCGGGGCGACAGCATGCGTACCTATGGATCAGCCTGAACCTCACACGAGGGTCGCGATGAGCGCCTCGACACGCCGTCTGACGTCGTCGCGGATGCCGCGCACCACCTCGACCGGCTGGCCCGCCGGGTCGTCCAGCTGCCAGTCCTCGTAGCGCTTGCCGGGGAAGATCGGGCAGGCGTCGCCGCAGCCCATGGTGATGACGACGTCGGCCTGACGCACGGCATCCGTTGTCAGGATCTGCGGCGTCGCGGTCGACAGGTCGATCCCCTCCTCGGCCATCACCGCGACAGCCGCGGGATTCACGGCGTCGCCGGGCTCGCTGCCGGCAGAGAAGACGTCGATGCGGTCTCCGGCGAGCGCGCGCAGGTAGCCGGCGGCCATCTGGGAACGTCCGGCGTTGTGCACGCAGACGAAGAGGACGGCGGGCGTGGTGTCAGTCATGGTGACTCCGGTCAGGGCTGAGAAGCGTCAGTTGACGCAGGGTACCGCGCC
>CANSLE010000037.1 GCA_947647645.1 uncultured Microbacterium sp. | reverse complement strand
AGCGCAGCACGGGCGCCGCGCCGTCGAGCGTGCCCAGCACGGTGACCGCGATCGTGAGGGTGTCGGAGGATGCGAGGTCGCCGCCCTCGACCGCGCATCCGCGGGCGAGGACGTCGCACGCGGCCCGGAGCCCGTGGGCGAGGTCCTCCACGAAGGCGGCCGGGGTCCGATCCGGCAGCGTCAGCGCGATGAAGAGGGCGGTCGGGCGCGCGCCCATCGCCGCGATGTCCGACAGGTTCACCGCTGCGGCCTTCCAGCCGAGGTCGGCCCCACTCGACCAGGCGAGACGGAAGTCGGGGCCGTGCACGAGCGTGTCGGTGGAGACGACGACGCGTCCGTCCGGTGCCGCGACGACGGCCGCGTCGTCGCCAGGACCGACCGTCGCCCGGGACGACCCGTCCAGCACCGCCATGATCCGCCCCAGCAGCTCCCGCTCCCCCAGATCGCGGACGGTGGGCGTGGGAGGGATGGTCATTGCTCCACGGTAACCTGGAGTGGTGTCCCGCTCGCGCCTGTTCGTCGCCCCTGTGACCGCGGCGCTGGCCCTCGGCATCGTGCTCGGCACGGCCGGGTGCAGTACGACCGTGTCGATGACCCCCGCCAAGGGCGCGAACGATCCGGCATGCGCAGCGGTGACCACCCGCATGCCCGCGACCGTCGATGGACAGCCGCGACGGTGGACCGACGCGCAGGCGACGGGAGCCTGGGGCACCCCGGCGAGCGTGCTGCTCACGTGCGGGCTCGAAGCGCCGGGTCCGTCGACGCTCATCTGCCAGACCGTCGACGGCATCGACTGGCTGATGGACGACTCCGAGGCCCCGAAGTACCGCTTCACCACGTTCGGCCGCACGCCGGCCGTCCAGGTCTATCTCGACTACGGCGTCGTGAGTGGGCGCGACGTGCTCAGCGCCCTGTCCTCCGCCGTCCAGCAGCTTCCCACCGACGGGCGGTCCTGCATCGCCCGACCATCGTCCTGAGGCCGGAGGAGCTCCGGTCCCCCGGCCCGGTCAGCGGACGCGCGCGAGGTCGATCAGCTCACTGATCAGATCCTGGTAGCTCATGCCGGAGGCGATCCAGCACTTCGGGAACATCGAGATCGGGGTGAAGCCGGGCATGGTGTTGACCTCGTTGACGAAGAACTCCGTCCCCGTGAAGAAGAAGTCCACGCGCGCGAGTCCCTCGCCGCCGACCGCCTCGAAGGCCCGCCTGGCGATGCGCTGCATCTCGGCGAGCTCGCCGTCGCGGAGATCCGCGGGGCAGACGAGATCGATTCCGGGCGCGTCGAGGTACTTCGCATCGAAATCGTAGAACTCGCGTCCGCTGATCACGATCTCGCCGGCGACGCTGACGCGCGGCTCGCCCCTGTGTCGACCGGCCAGCACACCGCACTCGACCTCGCGCCCGACGACGGCCTGCTCGACCAGGACCGTGCCGTCCTCGGCGAAGGCGGTCCGAAGCGCGGCATCCAGCTGGGACCACTCGGACACCTTCGACACGCCCACACTCGAGCCCGCTCGCGCGGGCTTGACGAACGCGGGCAGTCCGAGGGAGCGGATGCGACGGAGCCAGAGGTCGCGATCGCGCGCGAGGCCCTCTGCCGTCACGGTGACCCACGGCACCACGGGTACGCCGGCCGCCTTGAGGACGCTCTTGGTCGTGTGCTTGTCCATCCCGATCGCCGACATCAGGAGCCCTGCGCCGACGTACGGAAGATCCAGCAGCTCGAGGAAGCCCTGAATGGTGCCGTCCTCGCCGAAACGGCCGTGCAGGATCGGGAAGACGACGTCGACGTCGCCGAGAGGGCGGATGCCGTCGGCATCCTGCACCCGGATCTCGCGCGAACGGATCGAGTCCGGCCAGAGGATGCGGGTCCCGTTGTCGACGACCTCGGGGAGGTGCTCGGGGTTCAGCGCGAACTTGTCGGGGTCGTCGTCCTCGAGGACGAAGGCGCCGTCGCGTGTGATGCCGACCGGGATGACCTCGAAGCGATCACGATCGATCGCCCGCAGCACGCCCCCCGCCGTTGCGGAACTGATCGAGTGCTCGCTGGAACGCCCTCCGAAGAGCACCGCCACTACCGCTTTGTCCATGCTGGGTCCTCTCGCCCGTGGGCTTGTCGTCGTCGGTGGTCAGGTGGGGCGCGATGTCGCGCGGGTTCATCGTGCCGTCCAGGACCATCTTGACCTGTTCGACGATCGGCATCCGCACCCCGCACTCCCGCGCGAGCTGCAGCACGGGCGCGACCGATGCGAGACCTTCGGCGGTCTGGTTCATCTGCTTCACGACGTCCTGGAAGCTGTATCCCTGGCCCAGAAGTCTGCCCGCCGTGTTGTTTCGGCTCAGCGGGGACTGGCAGGTCGCGATGAGGTCGCCGAGACCGGCGAGGCCCTGGAGCGTCTCCTGCTGGGCGCCCTGCGCCACGGCGAAGTCGGTCATCTCGACGAGCCCGCGCGTGATGATCGAGGCTTTCGTGTTCTCGCCGTAGCCGACGCCGTCGACGATGCCGATCGCGACCGCGATCAGGTTCTTCAACACGCCGCCGAACTCGGTGCCGATGACGTCGGTGTTGACGAAGGTGCGGAAATAGTCGTTGCGGGCCCTGCGGGCGACCGCCTCGGCCGTCTCGCGGCTGATCGAGGAGATGACCGCGGCGGTCGGCTGCTCGCGTGCGATCTCCAGTGCGAGGTTGGGACCGGATGCCACGGCGATGCGCGCCGGATCGCAGCGCAACTCCTCCGCGATCACCTGGCTCATCCGCAGGCCCGACCGCTTCTCGACCCCCTTCATCAGCGAGATGATCGGTGCGTCGGTGTCGCGCACGAGAGGACGCACCGCTGCCAGATTCTGACGCAGCGCCTGGCTGGAGACGGCCAGATACACCTGGGAGGCGCCGTCGAGGGCCGCCGGCAGATGCGTCGTCGCCGACATCGTCCGGGGAAGGTTGATCCCCGGCAAGTACTCGCTGTTGCGGTGCCCCTCCTGGATCTCCTGGGCGAGCTCCGCCCGCCGTGCCCACATCACGACGTGGGCACCGCCGTCGGCCAGCACCTTGCCGAACGTGGTCCCCCAGCTGCCCGAGCCGATCACCGCGACCCGGGGCAGCGTCGACTCACCTCTACGACTCAAGGCGACCCGTCTCGTTCTGCCCGTGGGCGGCCGGGTTCCAGCGCTCCGCGGGCGGCTGCTCGTCGCGGAGCACGCCGAGCAGCGCGGCGACATCGGCCATGACGGCGTCGGTGGCGGCGACGAGGTTGGCCGAGCCCAACGCGCCCTGGCCGGCATAGGCGGTGAGGTCCGTCGCCGGCCCCAAGATCAGACGCACGCGGCGCCGCGGCGGCCAGAAGCGCAGCTTGCCGTAGCGCGGCAGGATGTGCTGCACGCCCCACGTCGCTGCGGGGATGACGGGGATCGGCTCCCCGGCGGCGAGGGCGAGGCGGACGGCGCCGGTCTTGCCGCGCATCGGCCACATGTCGGGATCGCGCGTGAGCGAGCCCTCCGGGTAGACGATGACGCCGCGCCCGTGCCGCACGAGGTCCTCGGACTGCTGCAGCGTCTGTCTCGCCGCGGACGAGGACGCCGATCGCGCCACCGGCACCATCCCGGTCGCCCGCAGCGCGGCTCCCAGCACGGGGACACGGAACAGGCTCTCCTTGGCCATGAAGCGCGGCGCGCGGCCCATGCGCCACGTGCCGACGGCGAGGATCAGCGGATCGAACTCGCTGTAGTGGTTCGGCGCCAGGATATAGGGCCCCTCGGCGGGGAGATGCTCGGCGCCGGTGATCTCTATCTTCGCGAACCAGCCCACGGCGGGGATGACGGCGAGCGCGAGAGGCCAGAAGACGCTCGGACGCGTCTTCTCGGCGGAGGCGCGGCGGCGGGCGGGGCGAGCCACCTCGGTCATCCGACGACGTCGAAGTCGGCGCCGAGAGCCGTGAGCTTCTCGAAGAACTTCTCGTAGCCACGACGGATGATGTCGACCCCGGACACCCGGGAGGTGCCGTCCGCCGCGAGGGCGGCGATGACGTAGCTGTAGCCGCCCCGGAGATCGGGGACGACGACGTCGGCAGCGTGCAGCGGCGTCGGGCCGGTGATGACGGCGGCCTGCTCGAGGGCCCGACGCGGGACGCGCCGATCGGGACTGGCCAGCCCTTCCGGGTGGACGACGATGCTCGCGCCCATCTTGTTGAGAGCCTGCGTGAAGCCCAGGCGGTTCTCGTAGACCGTCTCGTGCACCGTCGACACGCCCTCGGCCTGCGTGAGCGCGACGATGAGGGGCTGCTGCCAGTCGGTCATGAACCCGGGGTGGACATCGGTCTCGACGACGACGGGCTTGAGCGCACCGCCGCGCCGGAAGCGGATGCCGTCCTCGTGGATGTCGAAGTCGCCGCCCACCTTGCGGAAGACGTTGAGGAAGGTGAGCATCTCCTGCTGCTTGGCGCCTCCGACGTAGATGTCGCCGTCGGTGGCCAGGGCCGCGCAGGCCCACGACGCGGCCTCGTTGCGGTCGAAGATGCTGCGGTGATCGTAGCCGCGCAGCGCGTCGACGCCCTCGATGAAGATGACGCGGTTCGGCTCGTAGGAGATGATCGCGCCCATCTTCTGCAGGACGGCGATGAGATCCATGATCTCGGGCTCGATCGCGGCGTTGCGCAGCTCGGTCGTGCCCTTCGCGCGCACCGCGGTCAGCAGCACCTGTTCCGTCGCGCCCACGCTGGGGTACGGCAGGGCGATGTTCGCGCCTTTGAGTCCGGTCGGCGCGGACAACCGGATGCCGCTGGGCAGCTTGTCGACGGTGGCCCCGAAGGCGCGCAGGGCGTCGAGGTGGAAGTCGATCGGACGGTCGCCGATGCGGCATCCGCCGAGATCGGGGATGAAAGCCTGACCGAGCAGGTGCAGCAGCGGGCCGCAGAACAGGATCGGGATGCGGGACGCGCCGGCGTGGGCGTCGATCTCCTCCATATGCGCCGACACGGCGCCGCGCGGGTCGAGGCGCAGCACGCCGTCGCCGTCGTCCGTCACGGTGACCCCGTGAACCTCCAGCAACGAACGGACGACCTGCACGTCGCTGATGTCGGGGACATCGCGCAGCACGCTCTCGGTCTCGCCGAGAAGGGCGGCCACCATCGCCTTGGTCGCGAGGTTCTTCGCGCCCTTCACCTCGACGCGTCCGGTCAGCGGTCGGCCACCGCGGATCTCGAGGACCGAGCCCTCGCCTTCGGCGGGTGTCGACGCCGAAGCGCTCAAGAGGGTGTTCATGGATCGGACCTCACAGTGTGTCTCGAGGACAAGGAATCGAAGACGAGATGCGTCCCGGCGGGGCGCCTCCGTCCTAGCGGACGGGAAGAGTCCGCGGGCGCCACGCCTCGCGGCGCGCCTCGAACTGCGCGATCCTGTCCTCATTGCGCAGGGTCAGCCCGATGTCATCGAGGCCTTCGAGGAGCCTCCACCTAGTGTAATCGTCGATCTCGAACGGCACCCGGAGCTCGCCGATCGTCGCGGTCCGCTCCACGAGGTCGACCGTCATCTCGATGCCCGGGCGGGCATCGATCGCCGCCCAGATCGCAGCCAGGTCGGCCTCGGAGATCACTCCCGTGACCAGTCCCTGCTTGCCTGCGTTGCCGCGGAAGATGTCCGCGAACTTGGGGCTCAACACCACCTGGAAGCCGAAGTCGCGCAGCGCCCAGACGGCGTGCTCACGGCTCGACCCGGTCCCGAAGTCGGGGCCGGCGACGAGGACCGATGCCCCCGCGAACGCGGGCCGGTTGAGGACGAAGTCAGGATCCTGACGCCAGTTCGCGAACAACGCGTCCTCGAAACCGGTCTTCGTGACGCGTTTGAGGTAGACGGCGGGGATGATCTGGTCGGTGTCGACCGCGGAGCGCTGCAGCGCGGCGACGACACCGGTGTGCGTCGTGAACTTCTCCATCTCAGGCCTCCACCTTCTCGACGGCGGGCAGATCCGATGGGCTGGCGAGCCGGCCCATCACCGCCGTGGCCGCGGCCACGAGCGGGGAGACGAGATGCGTGCGGCCGCCCTTGCCCTGGCGACCTTCGAAGTTGCGGTTGCTGGTCGACGCGCAGCGCTCTCCCGGAGCGAGCTGATCGGGGTTCATCCCGAGGCACATCGAGCAGCCGGCGAAGCGCCACTCGGCGCCGAAGTCGGTGAACACCCTGTCGAGCCCCTCCGCCTCCGCCTCCAGGCGCACGCGCGCCGACCCCGGCACGACCATCACCCGCACCCCGTCGGCCTTGTGGCGGCCTTCGATCACGGAGGCGAAGGCCCGGAGGTCCTCGATGCGGCTGTTGGTGCAGGAGCCCATGAACACGGCATCCACCGCCACGTCCTTGAGAGGGGTGCCCGCCGTCAGATCCATATACTCCAGGGCCCGCTCGGCCGCGGCGCGCTCGTTCGCGTCGGCGATGGATGCCGGGTCCGGCACGACCTCCGACAGCGACACGCCCTGCCCGGGATTGGTGCCCCACGTCACGAAGGGCTCGAGCTCGTTCGCGTCGAGGAAGACCTCCGCGTCGTAGACGGCGCCCTCGTCGCTGGGGAGTGTCCGCCAGTAGGCGACGGCATCCTCCCAATCCTGTCCCTGAGGGGCGTGCGGCTTCCCCTTGACGTAGGCGAAGGTCGTCTCGTCGGGGGCGATCATGCCGGCACGGGCGCCCGCCTCGATCGACATATTGCACATCGTCATCCGGCCCTCCATGGAGAGGGAGCGGATGGCGCTGCCACGGAACTCGAGCACGTAGCCCTGTCCGCCGTTGGCGCCGATCTTCGCGATGATCGCGAGGATGACGTCCTTCGCGGTCACGCCCGGCTTCAGCTCGCCCTCCACCGTGATCGCCATCGTCTTGAAGGGCTTCAGGGGCAGGGTCTGCGTCGCGAGCACATGCTCGACCTCACTCGTGCCGATGCCGAAGGCCATCGCGCCGAACGCGCCGTGCGTCGACGTGTGGCTGTCGCCGCAGACCACCGTGATGCCCGGCATGGTCAGGCCGAGCTGCGGCCCGACGACGTGAACGATGCCCTGCTCCTTGTCACCGAGCGAGTGGAGGCGGACGCCGAACTCCTCGGCGTTGCGCCGGAGCGTCTCGATCTGGGTGCGGCTGGTGAGGTCGGCGATCGGCTTGTGGATCTCGAGGGTCGGCGTGTTGTGGTCTTCCGTCGCGATGGTGAGGTCGAGGCGACGCACGGGGCGCCCCTCGGCACGCAGACCATCGAAGGCCTGGGGGCTCGTGACCTCGTGCACGAGGTGCAGGTCGATGTAGATGAGGTCGGGCTGGCCGTCCTCGCCCTTGACGACGAGGTGGTCCTCCCAGACCTTCTCGGCGAGGGTCCGCGGACGTTCGGGGATCGTGGTGCTCATGCTGTCTCGTTCTCCAGATAAGGGGATCAAGCCCGCGACGGACTCCGCGACGAGAGAGGGCTCAGAACGAGGTCTCGTCGCGGCCGCTAAGGAGAAGGCGAGCGATCCGCACGGCCCCAGACTACCACCGCGCGTCCCGGCGTCGGCGTCAGCGGCCCTCGACGGCGCCTGCGCGCCGCTCCCTCCGCGCCGCGACGAGACTCGCCCCCGTCGCGACCACCATCGACAGCACGATGACCCCCAGCGACATGCCGGTGGAGATGTCCGGCGCCCATTCGATGTGCTCGCCGCCATTGAGGAACGGCAGCTCGTTCTGGTGCATCGCGTGGGCGATGAGCTTCACGCCGATGAACGCGAGGATGAAGGCGATGCCGTAGTGCAGATACTTCAGGCGGTCGAGGAGGTCGCCGAGAAGGAAGTAGAGCTGGCGCAGCCCCATGAGCGCGAAGATGTTCGCGGTGAACACGATGAACGCACTCTGGGTGATGCCGAAGATCGCCGGGATCGAGTCCAGCGCGAAGAGCAGATCGGTCATGCCGATGGCGACGAAGACGATGATCATCGGGGTGAACATGCGCTTGCCGTCGATCACCGTGCGCACCTTGGCCCCGTCGTAGTCGTCGCTGATGTCGACCGTGCGGCGCAGCAGGCGTACGACGAAGGACTCCTTCTTGATCTCGTCCTCGTGGTCGCCGCCGGGGAACGCCTGCTTCCAGGCGGTATAGATGAGGAACGCACCGAAGATGTAGAACACCCAGCTGAACTGCTCGATGATCGCCGCACCCGCGAGGATGAAGAGCCCGCGGAGCACGAGGGCGATGATAATGCCCACCATCAGCACTTTCTGCTGGTAGCGGCGAGGAACCGAGAACTGGCTCATGATCAGCACGAAGACGAACAGGTTGTCGATCGACAGGCTGTACTCGGTGAGCCAGCCGGCCACGAACTGGCCGGCGTACTCGCCGCCGGCGAAGAACCACATGAGCGCCGCGAACACGAGGGCGAGCGCGACGTAGAAGACGACCCACAGGCTCGACTCCTTCGGCGACGGGATGTGCGGTCGCTTGGCGATCAGCGCGAGATCGACGACGAGGATGAGCACCAGCACCACGAGGGAGCCGATCTCGAACCAGACGGGGAGGTCCATGCAGGCCTTTCGAGGGATGACGACACGTCGAAAGTCTCTCCCCCGCTAGCCTGGCTGCGGCGCGCGCCCGGGGTCCCGACGACGGGCCCGTGATGACGGACGCGCGAGAACGGGATACTCCCTCTCGCAGCGACCACGATACCGGCTCGACGGATGCCGCGGCATCCGAGACGATCGCCCGCCGGCCGACACTGACCGGGTGAGAGACGATGAGGACACCATGACCGAGCACCCCGGCCCGCACTCCGACGCGGAGCTGGTCGCGGCCGCGGCCGGCGGCAGCGACCTCGCCTTCCGCACGCTCTACCGCGCGCACGTCCGCGCCGTCTACTGGGTCGCCCATGGGCTCGTGGGCACGACGACGGATGCCGAGGACGTCACGCAGGAGACGTTCCTCGTCGCGTGGCGCAAGCTCGGCGGCCTGCAGCTGCAGAGCGAGTCACTGCTTCCCTGGTTGGTCACGATCTGTCGCTTCCAGGCGGCGAACCGCATCCGGCGGCAGCAGCGCGACCGGGCGTACCTGGGTGCACCGGCCGACGACTCGCTTCCCGCCCCGGTCGACGTGGAGCGTCAGGTCATCGACGCCGAGCTCGCCGCGCGCATCACGGCAGAGCTGTCCGGACTCAGCGCGTTGGACCAGGAGATCTTCCGGCTGTGCGCCAGCGAGGGCTACGGCTACCGGGATGCCGCGGCCCACCTCGGAGTCACGCACGGCGTCGTCCGCAATCGTCTCTCCCGCATTCGCAGCTCGCTGCGCACCACCATCGCCTCGGAGGGGTCATGACCACCCAAGACAACACACTGCCCGACCTCACCGATGACCGCGTGGATGCCGTCGAGCAGCGTCTCTTCGCGCAGATCAGCCAGGAACGAGGCGGACAGTGGCAGCGGGCCGAGCGCGAGCGCGTCAAGGCGGTGCGCCGCGGACGGGTGTGGATGGGCGGAGCCGCCGCGGCGTCCCTGGTCGCGGTCGCCGCGATCATCGGACCGTCCATCGTGAACGGGCTCGGAAGCTCGTCCGGGGCGTCCTCCGCTTCCCTCCCGGCCGTGTCGCTGGAGGGCGGGCGGGCGGCACCCCTCGCTCCGGATGCCCGATCCGGCGGCATGAGGGGCGTGGACACCGCCGCAGGTGGCGCGATGTCCACCGGTGCTGCCGGTGCCGCGACCACGGGTGATCGCGAGATCGCCGTGAGCGCGTCCGCCACGGTGGAGGTGAACGACGCGGCATCCGCAGGCCAGGCGATCGCCGCGGCGGCCACAGCCGCTGGCGGCTACGTCGAATCTCAGAGCATCGGAACGTCGTCCGGGATGCCTGCCGTGCCGCTCTCCGACGCGCGCGTGATGACATCGGTGCCGGCGAGTGCCTGGATCACGGTCCGCGTCCCCGCGGACCAACTGCCACAGGTCGTGAACGGGCTGTCCGCGCTCGGCACCGTCACGGCCTCTCAGACCGACCGGCGGGATGTCACGACCCAGACCCTCGATCTTCGGGCCCGTGTCGCCGCCCTGGAGACTTCCGTCGCGCGGTTGACCGACCTCATGAAGCAGTCGGCGTCCACGGCAGATCTCATCGCCGCCGAATCCGCCCTCTCGGCTCGCCAGTCGGAGCTCGACTCGCTGCGTCAACAGCTGTCGTGGACCGAGTCGCAGGTCGCCCTGTCGACGCTGACCGTCGCGCTCTCGGGGCCGTCCCCCGCGGTGACCGCCGACCCCGCCGGGTTCGGTGACGGCATCACGGCGGGATGGAACGGACTGATCGGGACGCTCAACGGCCTCGTGATCGCGATCGGGTTCTTGCTGCCCTGGCTCGGCGTCGCCGCCGTCATCACCGCCGTCGTGGTCGTCATCGTCCGCCTACGCCGTCGCCGCGCCGCGAGGCGCGCTCCCACCTCGGCATCCTGACCCCCTTCCCCTCCCCCGAACCGGGGGCCTCGCAGCGCAGGGGGCGGAAAGCACAGAAGCCCGGTCCGTGTGGACCGGGCTTCTGCTGTGGTGACCCCAGCGGGATTCGAACCCGCGTTACCGCCGTGAGAGGGCGGCGTACTAGGCCGCTATACGATGGGGCCGTACCTTTTTGCTGCGTAAGCAACCGTTCGATGATTCCATGCCAGGCGACCTGTAGCCAAATCGGGGCCTGAACACGCGCGGCGCTTGCCTCGACCTCCGTGGAAGCGTTGACTGAGCGGCATGCGCGTCACGAAACACGAACACGCCTGCCTGCGCGTCGAGCGCGAGGGCAGCCAGCTCATCATCGACCCCGGCTCTTTCACCCTCCCCCTGGAGGATCTCGCCGGAACCGTGGCCGTCGTGCTCACCCATGAGCACCCCGACCACTGGACGCCGGATCACCTCCGTCGCATCCGCGAGCATGCTCCGGGCGTACCGATCTACGGACCCGCCGGCCTGGCCACTGCCGCCGCGGAGTTCGGCGCGATCGCCGTCTCCCCCGGTGACACCCTCACCGTGGGCCCCTTCACGCTGCGCTTCTTCGGCGGACGCCACGCCGTCATCCACGAGTCGATCCCGGTCATCGACAACGTGGGTGTCCTCGTCGATGACGAGTTCTACTACCCGGGCGACTCGTACGCGGCGCCGCAGGGTGTGCGCGTGCGTCTGCTGGCGGCTCCGGTCGGCGCCCCGTGGCTGAAGATCGGCGAGGCGATGGACTTCGTCCTCGCCGTCGCTCCCGAGCACGCGTTCGCGACGCACGACATGACCCTGTCACGGATCGGACTCGACATGCACCGCACTCGCCTGCAGTGGGCCACCGAACAGGGCGGCGGCCGTTTCACCGCACTCGAGCCCGGCGACACGATCGAGATCTGACCGCCCCGGAGACGACGGATGCCGCGGCCCCAGCGGGTCGCGGCATCCGTGTATCCGAGTCCGATCAGGCCTCGGCGTCGTGATCCGTCTCGAGGAAAGCGACGAGCGTGTCGAGCGCCGCGTCGGCACCCTCGCCCTCGGCCTTGAGCGTGACGACGGTGCCCTGTGTGGCGCCGAGACCCATCAGCGTGAGGATGCTGCCGGCGTTCAGGTCAGGGCCGCCCGCGACCGCGATCGTCACGGGGACGCCGGTCTGCTGCACCGCCTGCACGAAGAGCTTCGCGGGGCGCGCGTGCAGACCCGAGCTGCTGGCGACGGTGGCCTGGCGTTCTGCCATGGGATCCTCCTTGGATCGTGTTGGATATCTCCATCGAGACTAGGCGTTCGCAGCCTCGGGAGAAACCGCGGACGGGCCGGAGATACCCTCGTTCACGGCCGATCCACGGCGAGCGAAGCGCTTGAGCGCGACGACGGTGAACGCCGATACGACCGTGCCCGCGGCGATCGCGATCAGCCACAACCAGAAGTTCTCGATCGCGAAGAAGACGAACACACCGCCGTGGGGGGCCTTGCTGGTCACGGCGAAAGCCATCGACAGGGCACCGGTGACCGCGCCGCCGAGCATCATCGCGGGGATGACCCGGAAGATGTCGGCCGCGGCGAACGGGATCGCGCCCTCGGAGATGAACGCGGCACCGAGGAGCCAGGCCGCCTTGCCGTTCTCTCGCTCCGGCTCCGTGAAGAGCTTGCGGTCGATGACGGTGGAGGCCAGGGCCATCGCCAGCGGCGGCACCATGCCAGCCGCCATGACGGCCGCCATGATCTGCAGGTACCGCTCGTCGCCGGCGATGCCGGCGGCCAGGTTTCCGGTCGCGAAGGCGTAGGCCACCTTGTTGACGGGGCCACCGAGGTCGAAGCACATCATGAGCCCGAGGATGACGCCGAGGATGATCACGCCGGCGCCGGTGAGGCCCGACAGCCAGTCGTTGAGGACCCTCGTGAGCCACGCGATCGGCCCGCCGAGCACGAGCAGCATGAGACCCGAGGCGAAGATCGATCCGAGCAGCGGGATGATCACCACCGGCATGAGCCCGCGGAGCCACCGCGGAACGTCCAGGCTGTTGAGCCAGCGGGCCGCGATACCGGCGAGCAGACCGCCGACGATGCCACCGAGGAAGCCGGCGCCCATGAAGCCGGCCACGGCACCGGCGACGAAACCGGGCGCGATACCGGGGCGATCAGCCATGCCGTACGCGATGTACCCGGCGAGGGCCGGGACGAGGAAGCTGAACGACAGCGCACCGATCTTGAACAGCACGGCGCCGAGGTAGACGATCAGCGAGGTGTCGCCGAGGTTCCACAGCGTCGAGGCCCCCAGGATCTTGTCGACGTCGAACGCGATCGTGTAGCCGCCCAGGAGGAAGCCGAGAGCGATCAGCAGACCGCCGCCGGCGACGAAGGGGATCATGTAGCTGACACCGGTGAGCAGCGCCCGCTTGATGCCCGCGCCGTACGACTCCCCCGCACCCGACGTGGCGGTGGATGCCGCTGCCGCCGAACCGCTGACGCGCGCGGCGTTCGGGTTCTTCGCGGCGGCGATCGCCTCGGCGACCAGTTGGCCGGGCGCCTCGATGCCGCGCTTGACGCTCGCACGGACGACGGGCTTGCCCGCGAAGCGCTGCGGCTCGCGCACGTCGACGTCGACGGCGAAGATGACGGCATCCGCCGCCTCGATGATCTTCGGGTCGAGCGCCTTGTATCCGCTCGAGCCCTGCGGCTCGACGATGAGGTCGACGCCGTCCTTGCCGCCCTGAGCGGTGAGGGCGTCAGCGGCCATGAACGTGTGGGCGATGCCCGTGGCGCAGGCAGTGACCGCCACGATGCGCGCGGGACGACCGTCGATGAGGTGCGCGTTGTCGGCGGCCGACGGGGCCGCCGTCGCCACGGGTGCGGCCGTGCCCGAGACCGCGGCGGTCACGAGGGCGACGACGTCTTCGG
>CANSLE010000036.1 GCA_947647645.1 uncultured Microbacterium sp. | reverse complement strand
GGGGACGGCAGTGATGATCGCTGGCGCGAACAGCACCATGGTCAGCCGCGTGACCCGCTGCACCTCGGCCCGATCGACGAGGATGTCGGTGCCCGTGGAGTGCGAGGCGTAGGTCGCAAGGCCCAGCTCTTGGGCGTGCGCGGTGATGCGGGTCTGGCCGGGGCCGATCCACTGGCCGCCGAGATCGACCGGCGCGGCACCGGAACGTTCGGTCTGCGCTCGTCCGCCGATGCGCGCGGACGCTTCGACAACGACGGCATCCACGCCGGCTCTCGTCAGTGTGCGGGCCGCGGCGAGACCGCTGTAGCCGGCGCCGACGACGATGACATCGGCATCCACGCGTCCGGCTCCTCCCACGCAGCAAGCTTTTCATAACGAGTGCTGTGGACAGGAGGGGCTCCCTCGCCACATCGAGGCCGCGTGCGGGGAACAGATCGAGCCTCAGCCCGGACCTTCACAATACGATGATGGGGCGCAGCCGCATTCCGGGGTGCCATGCGCCCCTTTCTCGGAGCACGGATGAACACTTTTCGACAAGACGACTGGAATGCGAGCCCAGAGCACCCGTCGACCGTCGCCGCGCCATACCTGATGGGGACAGGGGTCGTCACGGGAGACGACGCCGGCACTCGCCCGCTCTCCCCTCCGCACTCCCATGCTGATGCGATGCTCGCGTGGTGCTACCGCGGGACCGTCTGGGTGCATCTGCAGGACACGATGTGGCGACTCGCTCCGGGTCAGGGCGTGTGGATCCCCGCACGGACGCCGCACACGGCGCACCACGAGCGGGACTCGGTCGGCTGCTACACGTACCTGCCCGCCGCCTCCGCGATCGCGCCGATCGACGACATCACCCGCGTGCTCGTGCCGCGCGCCGTACAGGAGATGCTGCTGCACCTGGGCATCAACGACATGCCCACCGATCTGCGCGTGCGCATCCAGTCCACGCTGATCGAGCTGCTGCAGCAGCCGACGCCGGAAGCACTCGACGGATGGGGCGAAGTCCCGATGCCCACCGATGGGCGCGTGCGGGCTCTGGTGCGGGCGGTATTGGACGACCCCGGCGACCCGCGCAGCGCCAGCGAGCTCTTCCTCGCCCACGGCCTGCATGAACGCACCGTGCTGCGGATCTTCCAGAACGACGTCGGCATGACGTTCGGCCGATGGCGGACCGGCGTCCGGATGACTCTCGGCGCACGCCTGATCGTCGATGGCACCCCGATCGGCGCCGCGGCTCATCGTTGCGGCTACGCCACGACCAGCGCCTTCTCGGCGAGCTTCAAGGGGCGGTTCGGGCTCACCCCGCGACAGCACGTCGCCCGCGTACAGGCCGACTCCGCGCACCACCTCTACTGGCGCTGAGTCTCGGACCCGCTCGACCCCGCCTGTCTGTTTCGCGATACAAGTCGTCCGTCAATCGACACTGACCGCCGCACTCGCGTTCTAGCATCGATCTGTTAGGCCATGCTTACCTAACTTCTGCCGCGTTGACGCGGCACACCCCTCCCATCTCTCTGAAGGAGAACCATGTCGCCCGCTCTCGCGCGCCCGAAGATCCGACGAGGCTCCGCACTCGTCGCCATGGCCGTCGCCGCCGCCCTCGCCCTGGCCGGGTGCTCGGCTACCGCCGAAAAGGCCGACCCCGCCCCGTCGTCGACCTCCACCGAGGGCGTCGTCATCACGCACGCGCACGGCAACACCGTGATCCCCAAGAAGCCCCAGCGCGTGGTCGCTCTCGGCTGGATGACGCCCGACATCGTCGCCGCCCTCGGCACCAACCCGGTCGGCATCGAAAAGGTCTGGGGCGCGGGCGAGAGCGGCTACCAGCCCTGGTTCGAGAACTTCGTCACCGAGCAGTACGGCAAGGCCCCCCAGATCATCCCCTTCACCGAGGGCGGCCCCAACTACGAGGCGATCAAGGCACTCAAGCCGGACCTGATCCTCAGTCTGTACTCGGGTGTGAGCGACATCGAGTACGCGCGTCTCAGCGAGATCGCACCGACCGTGCCCTACATCGAAGGTCCCTGGAACCCGGGCACCTGGGAAGGCATGACGCGCACCGTCGGCAAGGCGCTGTCGGAGGATGCCAAGGCCGAGGAGCTGATCACCGAGACCGAGGGGCAGATCAGCGCCCTCGCCGGAAAGCACCCCGAGTTCAAGGACAAGACCTTCGTCTGGGGTCTGACACTGAACGAGGGCGGCACCGACCTCGGCGTCTACCTGAAGTACGACCCCCGCGTGCGCATCACCGAGGCACTCGGCTTCACCTCCACCTCGTCCATGGACAGCTTCCTCGCGAGCGCCAAGGGCGACAACTGGTACACCGGCGTCAGCTTGGAGAAGCTCTACGACGTGCAGGCCGACCTGTTCGCTGCCTGGGGCAGCACGGCGGCCGACGGCAAATACACCGTCGAGAACAAGGTCGTCTCCCGCTGGAACCCGATCGCGAAGGGCTCGTACGTGATCTACGCGGATGCCGCTGAGGCCTCGGCGATCAGCGCCCCGACGGTGTTGTCTCTGAAGTACGTGCTTCCGAAGTACGTCGACGACCTCGCAGCCGCGCTGCAGGGCAAGCCGACCATCGCGGGCAAGTGAATCGCGAGATGTCCCTGACGACGAAAGACGGCACGGACGTCTCGAACACACGTGCGGGGAGTCGTGCAGACGACTCCCCGCACCGCACCGTGACGCTCGTCCTGGGACTGATCCTCTCGGCGGCGTTGCTGGCGCTCGCCGCCATCGCCTCGCTGGCCATCGGCAACCGAGCGCTCGACCCTCGCACGGTGCTGCAGGCCCTGTTCGCGTACGACGACACCGACGCTCTGCACCTCATGGTCGTAGAGCTGCGGGTTCCCCGGACGCTGCTCGGCATCATCGTCGGCGCCGCCCTCGCCGTGTGCGGCGGGCTCATCCAGGCCTTCACCCGCAACCCGCTGGCCGACCCCGGCATCCTGGGGGTGAACGCGGGTGCATCCTTCGCCGTCACCTTCGCGGTCGGTGTGCTCGGCCTGACCGCCCCGGGCGCCTATGTGCCGTTTGCACTGGGCGGCGCCTTCATGCTCACGATCCTCGTGTACGCGCTGGGTTCGTTCGGCTCTTCCGGTGCGACGCCCATGAAGCTGACACTCGCCGGGGTCGCCCTCGGCGCCGCCTTCACCGGCCTCGCAACCGCAATCGTGCTGCGCGACCTGGGCACCCTTCAGGTCATGCGCTTCTGGGGTGTCGGCTCCATCGGAGGACGCACCCTCGACCAGCTCACCTGGGCGACGCCGCTGATCGTCACCGGTCTCCTGATCGGGCTGCTCTGCGCCCGCTCCCTCAACGCCCTGGCACTCGGCGACGACCTCGCGCAGGCGCTCGGCGCGCGGGTGCGCGTCACCCGCGCGCTGGTGATCATCGCGGTCACCCTGCTGGCCGGAACGAGCGTCGCCGCCGCCGGCCCGATCGCCTTCGTCGGGCTGGCGATCCCGCACATCGTCCGCTGGTTCACCGGCCCCGATCAGCGCTGGGTGCTGACGTACTCGATGATCATCGGCCCCGCCTTCCTGCTGTTCGCCGACATCCTCGGACGCGTCGCGCTCCCGAGCGGCGAACTGCGCGTCGGGATCGTCACCGCTCTCGTGGGTGCGCCCATCCTGATCTCACTCGTGCGCCGCAAGAGGGTGAGCGAACTGTGAGCGTCGACCAGCGCCCCACCGCTGCTTCCCAGACGCCCCCACGCCCGCCCGCGGACGTCGCCCCCGTCGATCACGGACGCCGGCAGATCCGGATAGAGACCGCGCACATCGCGGCTCTCATCCCGGTGCGGACGATCGTGGTCTGCCTGGCGCTCGCGATCGTGATCATCGCGGCGGGTCTCGCCTCGATGACGATCGGCGCCTACGACGTGGACCTCGGTTCGGTCATCCGGGCTCTCGTCGACCCGTCCTCCGACCCCGACATCCGTCAGGTGGTGTTCGAGTGGCGACTGCCGCGTGCGTTGTTCGCGGTGCTCTGCGGCGCTGCCCTCGCATCGGCCGGCGGTGTCTTCCAGTCGCTCACCCGTAATCCGCTCGGCTCCCCCGACATCATCGGCTTCGGCGTCGGCGCACAGTTCGGCGTGACCCTCACGATGGTGGTGCTGGAGGTGAACACGTACATGCTCAAGGCCGCCGGCGCCCTCGTCGGCGGCCTGATCACCGCACTGCTCGTGTACGTCCTGGCCTCCAAGAACACCATGTCGTCGTTCCGGCTGATCATCGTCGGCATCGGCGTCTCGGCCGGTCTCGGATCCCTCACCTCCTGGATCCTGATCTCGGTCAGCGTCGAGAAGGCCATGATGGCGGCGACCTGGGGGGCGGGTTCACTCGCCTCGCTCGGATTCGACCAGCTGATCCCTGCCTCGATCGTCTTCGCGATCGTCGCCCTGCTGTCGCTTCCGCTGAGTCGCACGCTGCCGGTGCTCGAGATGGGTGACGATGCGGCGACCGCGCTCGGGGTCAGTCCCGGACGCACGCGACTCGCCGCGATGGTGATCGGCGTCGCCCTGGTCGCGCTGGTCACGGCGGCCGCAGGCCCCATCTCGTTCATCGCGCTGGCGGCCCCTCAGATCTCGCAACGCCTCACCCGCTCGAACACGCCGATGGGCACGGTCCCCGTGATGCTGACGGGCGCCGCCCTCGTCGTGGTCTCCGACGTCGTCGCTCAGCTCGTCGCCGTGCCCGTCGGCGTCGTGACGGTCTCGATCGGCGGCCTCTACCTCGCCTGGCTGCTGGCCGCCCAGTACGCGCGCCGCACCTGAAAGGAACATGCATGAACGCTTCGCTGCTGGCCCGCGACATCACGCTGGGCTACGGGGAGACCCCGATCATCTCTGAGCTGTCGCTGGAGGTGCCGGACGGCTCGTTCACGATCATCATCGGACCGAACGCATGCGGCAAGTCGACCCTGCTGCGCGGGCTCGCCCGGCTGCTGCGTCCGACCACCGGAGCCGTGCTCCTCGACGGCGTCGAGCTGCGTTCGCTCAAGCCGAAGGCGGCGGCCCGCAAGCTGGGCCTACTCCCCCAGTCCTCCCTCGCCCCGGACGGGATCACGGTCGCCGACCTGGTCGGTCGGGGGCGGTTTCCGCATCAGAGCGCGATGCGCACCTGGAGCAGCGCCGACGAACGCGCGGTCTCCGAGGCGATGGCGGCGACCGGGGTGACCGACCTGTCGCGCCGCCTGGTCGACGAGCTCTCGGGCGGACAGCGGCAGCGTGTGTGGGTGGCGATGGCGCTTGCGCAGCAGACGAGGCATCTTCTGCTCGACGAGCCGACGACCTTCCTCGACATCGCTCACCAGATCGATCTCATGGAGCTGTTCGCCGACCTGCACCGCAGCGGCACCACACTGGTCGCCGTCCTCCACGACCTCAACCATGCCGCCCGCTACGCGACCCACCTCGTGGCGATGCGCGACGGAGCGATCGTGGCACAGGGCGACCCGCGGGAGATCATCACCGCAGAGCTCGTGCAGGCCGTGTACGACCTGCCCTGCAAGGTGATCACCGATCCCGTCTCGGGCACACCGCTGGTGCTCCCGCTCGGCCGGCGGATGCCGTGACGAACACCCCACGCCGACTCTTCGGGATCGCACTGACGTCGCAAGGGCGCGGCGCAGCCCTCGCCGCGGCGACCGCGCTGCTCATGATGCACGCGCTGGCGGAGGCCGCGATCCCCGTCATCATCGGCGCGACGATCGACCGCGCGGTGCTCCCCGCCGACCCGGAGGCACTCGCGATCTGGTTCGGCGTCCTGGTCGCGACCTTCCTGGTGCTGACAGTGAGCTACCAGTCGGCATCCCGCCTCATGGTCTCGATCTACGGATACGGCGAGCAGGCGCTACGCCACCTCGCACTCTCGCGGATGCTGCGCCCCCGCCTCTCCCGCCGCGCGGTGACGCCGGGTGAGGCACTGACCTTCGTGACCTCCGACACGTATCGCGTGGCCGGCGTGGCCTGGTCGGTGGCGCAGCAGTGCTCGACGATCGCCGCGGTCATCGGGGCCGGACTCGTGATGCTGGCGATCTCGCCCGTCGCGACCCTCGTCGTCTTCGTCTCCACGATCGCGATGATGCTCGCGATGCAGGTCGTCTCGCGCCCGCTCGAGCGTCGCGGTCTCGCCGAGCAGCACGCGGCCACCGAGGCCGGGGCAGTCGCCGCCGACTTCATGAGCGGGTTCCGGGTGCTCGTCGGCATCGGCGCACGCGAGGAAGCGGTGCGCCGCTATGTCGCCGCGAGCGACACCTCCCGTCGCGCCGCGACCGCAGCCGGTCGATCCCTCGCCTCGTACGAAGCCGTCAGCAGCACGCTGGCCGCGATCGCGACGACCGCGCTGGCGGGCATGTCAGCATGGTTCGCGGCCGAGGGCCGCATCAGCATCGGCGAGCTGGTCACGGTGCTCGGCCTGGCCCAGTTCATCAGCGGCTACCTCGCCTACGCCGGCTCGTTCCCCTCGAACTGGATCCACAAGCTCGCCTCGGCCAAGAGACTGGCCGAGCTCATCGACGCCGACGACCTGATCGACGCCCCGGTCGCGCAGGGGGGCCGTCGGGATTCGACCGATGAGATCGTCCTGGCCTTCCGCCCCGGCGCTGCGCACGAGTCGCTCGTGGAGGTGAAGGCGGGTGAGCTGCTCGGCATCCGTCCTGCCGACAGCGACACGGCCCGATCGCTCTCCCGACTCCTCGGCCTGCGCACTCCGCCTGAGCCCGGTCGGGTCGAACTCGTCGTCGACGGCGACCGGCGGGATCTGACGCAGTGGGATCCGATCGAGTATCGGCGCCGCGTGGTGGCCCCTCCCCACGGACAGACGATCGTGAGCGGCACTCTGCGCGACGCCGTGCGCGGACACGGCAGTGACGGATCACCGCATCCGGCCCTTGTCGATGTGGCGGCTCTGCACGACACGGTGGTGCAGGTCGGCGGCTGGGAGTCGGAGGTGGGCGAGGCCGGCCGACGGCTCTCCGGCGGACAACGACAGCGCATCGGGATCGCCCGCGCACTGCATGCGGGTGGCGACGTACTCGTGCTGGACGAACCGACCTCAGCCGTTGACGCCGTCACAGAGGCGCACATCGCTCGCTCGCTCGCCGGGCACAGCGACACCGTCATCGTGATCACCACCTCCCCCGTGCTGCTCGGCGCCTGCGACCGGGTCATCGACGTCCCCTCCCCCAGATCGGATGCTCGGCATGGGTGACACCCACGACACTCCCCCGCCCCTGCTGCCGATCGCCTCCAGCGCCCGCGTGCGCGCCGCGGTCGGAGTGCTGCTGCGCGAGCACCCGGGCAGAGCAGCGGGCGTCGCGGCGCTGTTTCTCGCGGCATCCGCTCTCGGCATCGTGATGCCGGCGTGCCTGGGGCGCATCGTCGACGCGGTGTCATCCGACGCAGGATTCGCGACCATCGCCGGCTGGGTCGTCGGCGCCGGCGCCGGCGCGATCGGCGCTGCCATCGTGATGCTGTGGGCGGTGCGAGTGCTCACGGGTCTGGTCCAGGACATGCTCGCCAGCCTGCGCGAAGACGTGTTCGCCTCAGCCATGCGTCTGCCGGTGAGCGCGGTCGACGACGGCGAGAGCGCCGACCTGCTCTCCCGCATCACCGGCGACGTCGACGCGGTGGCGGAGGCCGGCGGAAACGTCGCCCCCACTCTCCTGTCCGCCGCCTTCGCGATCGTCGTCTCCGTGGTCGCGTTGACCGCGCTCGACCCCCGTCTCGCCCTCGCCGGCATCGCCTCCGCGCCGTTCTACGTGCTCGGCACCCGGGCTTTCCTGCGCAGTTCGCGGGTCGTTTTCCGCGAGGTGCGCGTGCGCGAGGCCGCACGCAGCCAAGCTGTGCTCGATGCGGTCGAGGGCATCGACACGCTGACCGCGTTCAACGAGCAAGAGCACGCACTCGCCCGCGTCTCCGAGCGCGCCGAGGCCTCGATCCGGATGCAGATCGAGGGCGTGCGGGTGACGAATCGGCTGTTCCGGTGGATCAACGGCGGCGAACTGGTCGGCCTGGCCGCGATCCTCGGCACCGGCTTCCTGCTGCAGTCCGCGAGCGCGATCACGGTGGGCATGGTGACCACGGCCGCACTGCTGTTCCATCGACTGTTCGGACCGGTCGGTCAACTGATCTTCGGCCTCAACGACATCCAGCGCGCGGCGATAGGACTCGCACGCCTCGTGGGCGTCATCGACCTCGCTCGTGAAACCTCACGCGCACAGGGCGCGGACGCGGATGCGATGCCGACGACATCCGCCGGTATCGAGCTGCGCGGCGTGACCTTCCACTACCCCACCACCGGTCGCGGCATCAGCGACGTGAACCTCCGGGTCCCGCGGGTGACGACCACTGCGCTGGTCGGAAGCTCGGGCTCGGGCAAGAGCACCTTGGCCCGCGTCGTCGCGGGGCATCATCCGCCGACATCGGGTAGCGTCCATCTGGCCGCGGCAACGGAGGCACCGTACTACCTGTCGCAAGAGCTGCATCAGTTCCGTGGCACGATCGCCGACAACCTGCGGCTGGTCGATCCGGACGCGAGTCACGAACAGATGCTCGCCGCGCTGCACGCGGTCGGGGCGGATTGGGCGGTTGAGGCGCTGAATCAGCAGTCCGGCGGCTCGGACTCATCGGATGCCGCTGCCGTGCCGATGGACGAGGGCCGCATCCAGCAGCTCGCCGTCGCACGGGCGTTTCTGGCCGATCCCGCGATTGTGATCCTCGACGAGGCGACCGCCGACGTCGGACTGCAACACCGCGACGCGGTGGAGAAGGCGATCACCGCGCTGCGCAAGGGCCGTACGACCTTGCTCGTCGCGCACCGGCTGCAGCAGGCCGCCACGGCCGAGCAGATCGTCGTCTTCGCCGACGGGCGCGCGGTACAGCACGGTACGCACGAGCAGCTCCTCGCTGCCGACGGCCTGTACCGCGACTCCTGGCTCGCGCAGACGCAGCTGCCGGCCGATGAGCGATCCGCCCCCGATCCCCCCCCCCCGGCCGATCCCCCCGCCCCGAACGAAGAGACGGAGACTCCGTGACCATCCACCGTGGAATCGTGACCAGCACGGCGATCCTCACCCCGAATCTGGTCCGCATCACTCTCGGAGGTGACGGCGTCGCCGGCTTCCTGAGCACCGGCATCGGCGACGAGTACGTGCGGGTGTTCTTCCCGCACGGCGAAGACCCGACCAACGTGTCGCTGCCCCTGCCGGCCGGCGACTGGTGGGAGACGCCGGAGGGTGCGCCGGAGGCTCCGATGCGCACCTACACGATCAGCGGTGTGCGCCCGGATGCCGGAGAGGTCGACATCGACTTCGTCACTCATGAGGCGGGCATCGCGGGCCCCTGGGCGGCACGCGCCGAACCCGGTCACGTGCTCGGGTTGACCGCGCCAACCGGGCTGTACTCGCCACCGGACGGCATCACCTGGCAGGTGCTCGTGGCCGACCTCACCGGTCTGCCCGCGGTCATGCGTATCGCCGCGGAGACGCCGGAGGGAGTACGCACCCGCGTCGTGCTCGAGGTGCCCGGCGAACAGGACCGGTTCGCGTTCGAGGTCGGCCGCGACATGGAGGTCACCTGGGTCGTCGGCGGCAACGGCCACGGCCCGAGCGCGCTCGGTCAGCTGGTGCGCGGCATCGTCGACGAACGGCTCGCTCTCGATGAGGGATACGTATGGGTGGCGGGCGAGACGGTCGCACTGCGCGATGTGCGCAAATATCTGCGCAAGGAGCTCGGTCTGCCCGCGACGCGGTTCAAGGTCGTCGGCTACTGGACCCCCATCGCCGCATGGGACAAGAAGTTCGCCGCGCTCCCCGAGTCAGTACAGAAGGAGCTCGACGCGATCTGGACCGAGACGGAGGACGACGAGCCCGAAGACGTGCAGATGCGGTTCGAGGAGAGACTCGACCAGCTCGGGCTCTGAGCCCGGAGCACAGCCGAAGGCGCCTGCAGAAGCCCTCCCCGGAACATGTAGGTCCAGGTGGCCGAAGCCGGCACAGACTTCCGTGGATGACCTGATATAACTATACCGTCCGGTCGGTTAAGTTCAGACCGCTAGAGCCCGCTATCGAGCCGAAGGCCACCAGAACATGCACACTGACACCAGCACAACACACGTACGCGCGGGGGCGCGGGAGTGGCTCGCTCTCTCGATCCTCATCCTTGGTGTGGTCATCCTCGCTATCGACGGGACTGTGCTCGCCCTCGCGGTACCAGCTCTCGTCTCAGACCTGGGTGCTTCGACGACTCAGATCCTGTGGATCGGTGACATCTACTCCTTCATGCTCGCCGGCCTCTTGATCACCGCGGGCAATCTCGCGGACCGAATCGGCCGCAAACGCCTGCTCCTCATCGGCGCTGCCGGGTTCGGCATTGCGTCCGCGATCGCGGCGTTCGCGACCACCGCGGACATGCTCATCGCCGCGCGCGCCCTGCTCGGCATCAGCGGAGCGACGCTCATGCCCTCCACCCTGTCGCTGATCCGCGCGATCTTCGAGGACCCGAAGCAGCGGATGCGCGCAATCGCGATCTGGGCCGCAGGAAGCGTCTCCGGCGCCGCAGTGGGCCCGCTCGTGGGAGGGGCGTTGCTGGAGCATTTCCATTGGGGCGCGGTCTTCCTGATCAACATCCCCGTCGTCGTCGTCATCATCGTCGGCGGCCTCTTCCTGATCCCCGAATCCAAGAACCCCGATAAGCCGCGCGTCGACGTTCTCTCGGCTCTGCTGTCGATCTTCGCGATCATCCCGATCGTCTACGCCGTGAAGCGCACGCTCGGTCACGGAATGGATGGCACGAACATCGTCGCCGCCGCGGTCGGCGTGCTTGCCGGCACAGCATTCGTGGTTCGCCAACGGAAGCTTGAGACGCCCCTCATCGACGTTCGCCTCTTCCGCATCCCCGCATTCTCCGGAGCGATCGGCGCTATCGGCCTCACGATCTTCGCCTTCACCGGCCTCCTGTACTTCTTCTCCCAGTATCTCCAGCTGGTCCGCGGGTATGGTCCGCTGCTCGCCGGTGTCGCCGGCTTGCCCATGACGATCGCTTCTCTCTTCGTCATCCTCATCGTCGGCGTCGTCGTTCGACGGCTCGGGCGCGGCCGCACCATCGGGGTCGGACTCGCCACCGCAGCCGTTGGACTCGGAATACTCGCGATCGCCGAAGGACTCGATGGCTACCTTCTGATCGGCGTGAGCCTCTCCCTCATCGGACTCGGAACCGGTATCGCTATGACGCTGGGCACTGATGCCGTCGTCTCCGTGGTCCCGAAGTCGCGCGCCGGCGCCGCCGCATCCGTGTCGGAAACAGCCTATGAACTGGGCGTCGCTCTGGGAATCGCAGTCCTGGGCTCCATCCACGTCGCGATCTACCGGAGCCAGCTGGTCGTGCCCGACGGCATCGACGATGCGACCGCAGCAGCGGTGAACGACTCGCTCGCCAACGCTCGCAAGGTACTCAACCCCGATGTCCCTCTCGAAGCGGACTTCTTCGCGCACGCTCAGCACGCGTTCACCACGGGAATGCAGTACACGTCGATCATCGCCGCGGTGCTCCTCGTCATCGCGTCGATCATCGCCTGGCGAGCCATCCCCTCCGACAGCCTCGATGCCGACCCCGTCAACCACTGAGAGGCCCCCGAGAAGACCCACGTGTTGCACTCCGTCGGGAATCACCTGCCCACCCGAGAGAGCACGGACATCCGGCGCCGCCGGAGAGCCCCGCCCGAGCGACCGTCTCGGGGCCGAGCGCACCAAGGAGCGCCACGGCGTCGCCAGCCGGCGTGTCGAGAGCCGCCTGCCGATGAGCCTCACGCACGGGCGGATGCCGAAGCGGCAGATCGGCCAGACCGCGCGCGGACATCGCGTGGCGCAGCGCACCGGTCCCGCCGCGCTCGAGCCCCGCTCCGCCTTCGACCGTCGCGCTGAGCTCGAGGAGCGATTTCGGCATCCTTCACTCGCGGGTGAAGAAAGCCCGTTCGTGGTGCGTCGACGCGCGGAATGCCTCCCGCATCGCGGCGCGGACGTCGTCGTTCGCCGACGCGGCCGCATGCGCGACGATGTCGATGGCCTGCCGCGTCGAGTCGGCGAAAGCCTCGTCGGCGTAGGTGTCGAGCCACGATCGGTACGGGTGCGTCGGATGAGACAGCGGATGCAGGCGTTCACCGACGTCCTGATACACCCAGAAGCACGGCAGCAACGCGGCGATGAGGACCGCGTAGTCGCCCCGCGCGGAGGCGGCGAGCAGATGGTTGAGGTAGGCCGTCGTCACGGCGTCGGCGTGCGCCTCGCGTCTGCTCTCGCCCGCGAGCCAGCTCTCGTGCAGCTGCAGCTCACCGAGGATCGCGTTCTGCGCGCACCCGGCCCAGAACGCGCGCTCGGTCGAGGTCGGCGCCAGACGCGAGGCATCGGCGAGAACCCGCGCGTAGTCGCGCAGGTAGATGGCGTCCTGCGCGAGGTAGCGCTCGAAGACATGGCGCGCGAGGGTTCCGGCTCCGAGTTCCCGCACGAACGGGAGCTCGTCGATGTCGTGGCGGATGTCGGCGATGTGCGCCCACCATTCCGCCTCGATCTCTGCGGCCGTCGGCGCGGTGGTGGTGCCGCCGCGCGCCCACAGTCCGGCGAAGTGGCTGACCGGGCCGTGCCCGGAGCCGACCTCGAGGCGCGCGCCGTGTCGGATGCTCTCGGCGAGCCAGCGTTTGGAGTCGACGATGGCGCGGGACCACTGCCCGCTCTGGGCGACCCGCGTCGCGACGGCGGACGAGAACGAGCATCCGGTGCCGTGGGTGTTCCGTGTCTCGATGCGGATGCCGGGGAATTCGGTGACCGTGTCCGCCGGCCCCACGAGCGCGTCTGGCAGGCTCTCCCCCGCGAGGTGGCCGCCCTTGGCGAGCACGCGGACACCGTACCGTTCGCCGACGCGCCGCGCCTGGTCGAGAACCTCGCGCCAGGTCGCGGCCTCCGGCTCGTCGGCGAGGAGGGCGAGCTCCGGGACGTTGGGGGTCACGAGGTCGGCGGCGGGCAGCAGCCGCCGCAGCGCATCCTCGGCATCCGCATCGAGCAGCCGGTCCCCGCTCGTGGCGACCATGACCGGATCGAGCACCACGACGGGCGGGCGCACCCGGTCGAGCCACCGTGCGACCGTGTCGATCACCTCCGCCGTGGCGAGCATGCCGATCTTGACCGCGTCGATCTCGACGTCGTCCGAGACGGCGTCGAGCTGCTCGGCGAGGAACGAGGTCGGTGGGACGTGCACGGAGCGGACCCCGTGAGTGTTCTGCGCGACGAGTGCGGTGACGACCGCCATGCCGTAGCCGCCGTTCGCGGCGATGCTCTTGAGGTCGGCCTGGATGCCGGCCCCGCCTGTCGGGTCCGTTCCGGCGATGGAGAGCACCCGCGGGATGGCGCGCTGGCCGCTCATGCGGCGTCCCATGCGGCGCGCAGCGTCCGCGCGGCGGCGCCCG
>CANSLE010000035.1 GCA_947647645.1 uncultured Microbacterium sp. | reverse complement strand
CCGCCTCGTCGACTGCCACGTCGTCGACGACGCGCAGCGAGCGGGCCAGGTCGTCGACCGCGGGCACGACGGTGCCGAAGCGCTCCCGGTCGCCGCCGGTCGCCGTGACCGTCACCAGGTGCGTCCCCGTGTCCCACGTGTACGTCGCGAACGGCGGCGGCGTCGGCCCGCCGTCGCGCGTGGGCGGCGTCGGCATGACGAGGCGCTCGCCGGTTCCCAGGTACGTACCGCGGAAGTCCTCCGTGTCGTCGTACTCCATCGGCATCATGGCGCGGGCCGTGCGCAGCTGCGGGGTGAGCTGCTGGATCTGGGCCATGACCACGACGAGCTCGGGTTCGGCCTTCCACACCCACACCAGTACGCGACCCGCGGCCTTGCGCATGAGCGCCGGAGCGGCCTGACTCATCGCCCAGGCGGCGAAGCGGCCGCCGGGACGCGGCTGCGCACCCAGCGCACTGTTCGCCTGTGCGAGCAGCATCCGGATCGCCTTCTTGCGAGCGCGGCGCCCCGAGAAGCCGAAGGAGTCGGTCACCGCGACCCAGCGGGCGGGGTCCGCATCTGCGGTCAGTCGAGCCATGACACCACGTTACGCGGGACCGCTCCTCCCGGGCTGGGAGAAGGCCCTCGGGTACACTCGACCGCGGTGGCTCCGCGATCCGCGGTCTCGCCACCGACGCACAGATTGGCCCCGCACCCCGTGACCGAATCCGCGACACCTGACGACCCGAACCCCGCTCATCGGGCGCTGACGATCGTCATCGCCGCCGACACCTTCAGCCCCGACGTCAATGGCGCTGCGCGCTTCGCCGAGCGCCTCGCCGCGGGGCTCGCCGCGCGAGGTCATGATGTCCACGTCATGACGCCCAGCGTCAAGCACTCGGTCCACGGCACCTTCCGCGAGAGCATCGAGGGGCAGCAGATCACGGTCCACCGCCCTCCGGGGTGGCGCTGGCCTCCCCACGACTGGCTCCGGTTCGTCCTGCCGTGGATGGCCAAGCACTACTCCCGCAAGCTCCTCGACGAGGTTCCCGCCGATGTGGTGCACAGTCAGTCGCACATCGTCCTGGGGCGGGCTCTCACGCGGATCGCGCGTCAGCGCGGCATCCCCGTCGTGGCGACCAACCACGTCATGGCCGAGAACATCCTCGACTTCACCACGTTGCCTCCGCTGCTGGACAAGGTCGTCGTCAAGCTCGCGTGGGACGACGCCAAGCGCACGTTCGATATGTCACGCGCCGTCACGACGCCTACGCGCAAGGCCGCGGAGTTCCTCGAGGACACGATCGACATCCACGGCGTCATCCCCATCAGCTGCGGCATCGACAAGCGCAACTACACGCCGAACCTCGTCGCACGACCCCACAGTCGCGTCCTGTTCGTCGGGCGCCTCACCACGGAGAAGCACGTCGAAGTGACGCTCGCTGCCGTCGCGAAGCTCGCGCCCGAGCTCCCCGACATCACGTTCGACATCGTGGGCGGCGGCGACCAGCGTCGCGCTCTGGAACAGGCCGTGCAGCGCCTCGGCATCCAGGATCGGGTCACGTTCCACGGCCGCGTCGAGGAGGACGACCTGCGCGCCGCCTACACGCGTGCCGACGTGTTCGCCATCGCGTCCATCGCCGAGCTGCAGTCGATCGCGACGATGGAGGCGATGGCCTCGGGGCTGCCCATCGTCGCCGCCGACGCCGTCGCCCTGCCACACCTCGTGCACGAGGGGGAGAATGGCTACCTGTTCGAGCCGGGTGACGTCGACGACCTCGCCGACAAGCTCCGTCGCGTGCTGACGGCATCGCCGGAGGAATATCTGCGGATGCAGCAGGCCTCGCTCGACGGGGTGGAGATCCACGACATCGAGAAGACGCTCGACACGTTCGAGAAGCTCTACCGCGGCGAGCCGATCGACGGCTGAGATGCGCCTGCTGTTCGACGCGCGTTACATCCGCACCGACTTCCACGACGGCATCAGCCGCTACTCCGTGGAGCTTGCGGCAGCGGCCGCCGCGGCGGCACCTGCTCGCGGGGTGGAGGTGGCCTTCCTCATCCACGACGAGGCGCAGCGCGCGTTCCTTGCCGAGGGCGCGCGGGTGCTGCGCATCCACGCGCCGACCGCTGTGCGGGAGCCGTTCACCGCGCTGCTGCTCAACCGGTATCGGCCGGATGCCGTGTTCTCGCCCATGCAGACGATCGGCGCCCTCGGCCGTCGGTTCGGCCTGATCCTGACGCTCCACGACACGATCTACTATCGGCACCGCACGCCCCCGAGGAACCTCCCCTGGTACGTGCGTCTGGGCTGGCGGCTGTTCCACCTGTCGTACGTGCCGCAGCGGTTCACGCTCAACGCCGCGGACACCGTCGCGACGGTGAGTGAGACCAGCGCCGCCGAGTTCGCCCGGGTCCGACTGACGACGCGGCCCGTGGTCGTGATCCCGAACGCCCCACAGCGGCTCGCCGAGCTGCTGCCGGACGGTGTGCACGTCCAGCCGGGCGCGGAGAACCTCGTCTACATGGGCTCGTTCATGGGCTACAAGAACGTCGAGACCCTCATCCGAGCGATGGCCGGCCTTCCGGGTCGCACCCTGCACCTGCTGTCCCGTATCTCCGACGACCGGCGCGCCGAGCTCGAGCGGCTCATCGACCCGGCGGGCGGGGTCGTGCGCTTCCACAACGGCGTGACGGATGCCGAGTACGCGGCCCTGCTGGCCGACCGGGCGGTGCTGGTCTCGGCATCCCTCGACGAGGGGTACGGGCTGCCCGTCGCCGAGGCGCTCGCGCTGGGGGTGCCGGCGGTCGTCACCGACATGCCGATCTTCCGCGAGGTGGCGGGGGACGGCGCGCTGTACGCGCCCGGGACGGATGCCGCGGCCTTCGCCGCCGCGGTGCGCGATCTGGACGATCCCGCGCGTCGCGACGCCGTGATCGCGGCGGGAACCGCCCACATCGGGCGGTTCTCCTGGGAGCGCTCGGCGCACACGCTGCTCGACGCGCTCGAGCGCCTCCCGCGCGGGCGCTGACGGCGTACCGCCCGCGCGCGTCGCGACGAGGGGAACACTCTCCCGAAATACCCCTTGACACCGTCCCCGCAGACGGTGTTGCATCGATCCAGTAAACACGTGCAAGCCTGGCGGCCGGTACGCACTCCGACATTGACGTCGTAAGGAGTACACCGCATGTTCCGTGAAGACACCACCGCCCTGACCAGACGCCGCCGGGCCCTCGGCCTCGGCGGGATCGCGACTCTCGTCGCCGCCCTCCTCGTCACCCCCGCGCTCACCGCGCCCGCCGCGGCCACGACGGTCCCGTCACCGGGGCCGCTCGCGGAGGGCGACGTCATCTACCAGGTCCTGGTCGACCGCTTCTCCGACGGCGACTCGACGAACAACAACCAGGGGGCGGGTGAGTACAACCCGTCCGACCTCGGCTTCTACCACGGCGGCGACTGGAAGGGCCTCACACAGAAGCTCGACTACATCGCCGGGCTCGGCGTGACGGCCATCTGGATCTCGCCGGTGTCCGAGCAGCAGCCGTTGTCGCGCGACGGGCTCGAAGCCAGCTACCACGGCTACTTCACGAAGAACTTCGCGACGCCGAACCAGCACTTCGGCAGCACCGCCGAGCTGCAGACCCTGATCGACACGGCGCACGCCAAGGGCCTGAAGATGATCCTGGACGTGGTGCCCAACCACACGGCGGACTATCTCGCGGGAACGGCGACCAGCTACTCTCCGAGCACGTACAAGCCTGCTGCGCCGCTGGACAACCCCTCGTACTTCCACCACAACGGCGACTGCCTGTTCAACGGCACCGAGACCCAGACGCAGATCGAGAACTGCGACCTCGGCGGCCTCGATGACCTCGACCAGTCCAACTCCACCGTGTCGAACTACCTGGTCGACACGTACAAGGACTGGGTCGACATGGGCTTTGACGGCATCCGCGTCGACGCCGCACGTTCCATCCCCAAGCCGTGGCTGGGCAGCTTCCAGACCGCGATGGGGGTCCCCACGTTCGGCGAGGTCTTCGTGGGCGACGTCGACTACGTGGCGCCGTACCAGAACTACGAGTGGGGTGTGCTGGACTTCCCCTACTTCTTCTCAGCGCGCAGCGCGTTCGCGGCCGACACGAGCATGACCGGGCTGAGCACACTGTTCGCTCAGGACTACAAGTATCAGAACCCCAACCGGCTCGAGACGTTCCTCGACAACCACGATCGGGCGCGCTTCCTGACCTGGGCCGACGACAACTATCAGCGCCTACGCTCCTCGTTGACCTTCCTGCTCACGTCGCGCGGCGTGCCGGTGATCTACTACGGCACCGAGCAGGCGGACAACGGCAACGGCAACGCGAGCGAGGTGCCGATCGCCAACAAGGACAACCGCAAGGACATGTCCAGCTTCAGCCAGACCTCGCCGATCTACACCCACATCCAGCGTCTGACTGCGATCAAGAAGGCCTACCCGGCGCTTCAGGTCGGCATCCAACGGGAGATGTGGGCCGACACGAACGTCTACGGCTTCTCGCGCCGGGTCGACTCCACGGGCGCCGAGGCCATCACGGTCTCGTCGAACTCGTGGGACACGCTGACCCGGACGATCCCGCTGCGCGCCGAGAGCTCGCTGACCGTCGGCACCGTGCTGACCAACCTCATGAACACCTCCGACACCGTCACGGTGACCGCCGGCGGAACGACGGGCACGCAGATCACCGTGAGCCTCGGCGAGCACGAGTCGAAGGTGTACGCCCCGGGCACGCCGGTCTCGACGTACACCCCCGCCGCTCGCAACACCACCAAGATCCGCGTCCACTACAACACGGGACTCGGGCACTCCATCGCGATCCGCGGAGACGCCTACCCGTTCACCTGGACCACGGGTCGCGGCGCCCGGAACGTGGCCAGTGACGTCTGGGAGTTCGAGGTGGAGCGGATCCCCGCGGGGCAGTCGTTCCAGTTCAAACCACTGATCGACGACGCCACCTGGTCGAGCGGAGGCAACTACTCCGGGACCGGTGGCAGCACGATCGACATCTATCCCACCTTCTAGTCAGAAGGATCGAGCCGCCCGGGCGGCGCGGCCGCCAGATGCGCCGCCCGGGCACCACCTCCAGGAACGACGATGACTCTTCTCGATACACGCCCCGCACCCGACGCGGCGAGCGCACCGACCCCCTGGTGGGACGGCGCCGTCGTCTACCAGGTGTACCTGCGCTCCTTCCGCGACGGCGATGGCGACGGCATCGGCGATCTGCGCGGGCTCCTTTCCGGTCTCGCGGACATCGCTGAGCTCGGCTGCGACGCGATCTGGCTCAACCCCTGCTACGCGTCGCCGCAGGCCGACCACGGATACGACATCGCCGACTACCGGCGGATCGATCCCGCCTACGGGACGCTCGACGACTTCGACGACGTCGTCGCCGAGGCGCATCGACTCGGCATCCGGGTTCTCATGGACATGGTGGCCAACCACTGCTCGCGCGAGCACCCCTGGTTCCACGCGGCGCTCGCCGCGGGCCCGGGCAGCGCCGAGCGGGGGAGATTCCACTTCGCGCCCGGCACGGGCGACCGCGGCCAGCTGCCGCCCAACAACTGGCGCAGCGTGTTCGGCGGCTCGGCGTGGACGCGCGTGACCGAGGCGGATGGACAGCCCGGAGAGTGGTATCTGCACTCGTTCGACCCGGCTCAGCCCGACCTCAACTGGCGCAATGCCGAGGTCGCCGACGACTTCCGCGGCGTGATGCGGTTCTGGTTCGACCGCGGGGTCGACGGCTTCCGCATCGATGTGGCGCACGGCCATGTCAAGGCTCCGGGGCTGCCCGACTGGCCCGGCGCGGACGACGGGTCCGGTGGACACAACGGCGCCATGTGGGACCAGCCCGAGGTGCACGGCATCTACCGCGACTGGCGGGCGATCGGCGACGCCTACACCCCGCCGAAGTACTTCGTCGGCGAGGTGTGGGTGCCCTCGCCGACACGGCTGGCCGACTACCTGCGGCCGGATGAGCTGCACCAGGCGTTCTGCTTCGAGCTGCTCGTGCAGCCGTGGGATGCGGGGCGCCTGCGCGCCGCGATCACGACCGGCCTCGCGCTGTCGGACCGGGCTCCGGCATGGACGCTCTCGAATCACGACGTCCACCGCACCGTCACGCGGTACGGGCAGGAGCAGGTGCTCGGCCCGGTCGACCCGTCCGACATGATCTCCGCTGCCCGACGTACGGGACCCGTGGACCTCGCCATCGGAGCCCGCCGCGCCGCCGCCGCAGCGGCGCTGCTGCTGGCCCTGCCCGGCACCGTGTACCTCTACCAGGGCGAGGAGCTCGGTCTCCCCGAGGTGTTCGATCTCCCACCCGACGCGCGCCAGGACCCGATCTGGATCCGCTCCGGAGGTACGCAGCTCGGACGCGACGGATGCCGCGTCCCGCTGCCGTGGGACCGGGAGCGGTCCGACTTCGGCTTCGGGAGCGGGACGACTCCCGCGTGGCTCCCGCAGCCGGAGTGGCTCGGCGCGTACGCACGCGCCGCGCAGCACGGCGATCCGCGATCGATGCTCTCGCTGTACCGGTCGCTCACGCGCCTGCGCCGCGGCCACTTCGATGCGGGCGCCCCCCTCCTCTGGATGGACGTCGACGCGGACGGTGTGCTCGCATTCGTGCGGGGCCGCACGCTCTGCGTCGTCAATGCCGGGAAGACCGCGTTCCGGGTGCCCGCCGACTGGGCGGTGGGCGCACTCGTGATCGCCACGGCATCCTCCCCCGCCGGAACCGTCGCATGCGACAGCACGGCCTGGTACGACCTCACTTCGCCCGAACGCAATCGATAGGAGCAATGATGCACCGCAGAACACTCGCCGCCGTCACCCTGGGAGTCGTCGGCGCCCTCGCCCTCGCCGGATGTTCGTCGTCGGGAGGGGGAGGTGGCGACGACACGACCACCGTCACGGTGTGGCACTACTGGGACGGCACCAACGCCGACACCTTCGACGCCATGGTCGATGCCTACAACTCATCGCATTCCGGGGTCAAGATCACCACGACCAATGTGCCGAATGCCGACTTCCTGACGAAGCTCCGCGCCTCCGCCACCTCGAAGACGCTCCCCGACGTGGCGATCGGCGATCTCGTCTGGGTGCCGCAGATCGCTCAGATCGGTTCGCTGGCGAACCTGTCCGCGCTGCTGCCGGCTGACACACTGTCGGACATCAACCCGGCCCTCACGGGGTTCGGCACGATCGACGGGTCCCAGGTCTCCGTGCCCGTCTCGGCGAACAACCTCGGCTACATGTACAACAAGACCCTCTTCGAGAAGGCGGGACTCGACCCCGACAAGCCCCCGACGACGTGGGACGAGCTCAAGGCCGATGCCAAGAAGATCCTGGATGCCACGGGCATGCCCGGCTACGACCTGTACACGCAAGCCGGGGACAACGGCGAGGGGCTCACGTGGAACTTCCAAGTGAACCTGTGGCAGGCAGGTGGGCAGTTCCTGACGGCGGACAACTCCGCGGCGGCGTTCAACACCGCCCAGGGACAGAAGGCGTTGCAGTACTGGGTTGATCTGGTGTCGTCCGGTGTCAGCCCCTACGCCCGGTGGGGCGAGTTCGAGAAGGGCAAGGGCGGATCGGCGCAGGAGGGATCGTGGATGGTCGGCATCTGGGCGGCCGATCCGCCCTTCGAGTTCGGCACCGCGCAGGTGCCGTATCCGAAGGACGGCACGCCCGCGACCAACCTCGGCGGGGAGCAGGCCATGGTCTTCCAGAACTCGGATGCCAAGGCGAAGGCGGCCGCCGACTTCCTCGCCTGGTTCCTCGAGCCCGCCCAGGTCACCGACTGGAGCGAGAAGACCGCGATGCTTCCCGTCCTGAACTCGGTCGCGACCGGGGCGGACTACCTCGGCTGGGTGGACAAGACCCAGCCCCGGCTGCGCCCGTTCGTCGAGCAGATGGCCGTCGCCCACGCGCGACCCAACACGCCGCTCTATCCGCAGATCTCGCTGGCGTTCGCCCAGCAGATCGAGAAGGCGCTCGCGGGGGAGGCGTCGGTCTCCGACGCCCTGGCCGCCGCGGAGAAGGCCGTCAACGACGTCATCGCGAAGGGCTGAGCGCGCCGGTGACGATCACGACCCGAGGGTCCCGCCCCCGCGTCAGGCACCGCTACGACCGCGAGCAGGTGTCCACGGCGGCGCTGTTTCTTGCGCCCGCTCTCATCGTGCTGGCGATCTTCGTCCTCTATCCGATCGTTTCCGCGGGGTACATCAGCCTGACCGCGTGGAACGGCTTCGATCCCGCGAAGGAGTTCGTCGGGCTGGGCAATTACCTGCGCTTGTCGCAGGATCCCGAGTTCTGGAACAGTCTGTTCGTCACCGTGCTCTACGCGACGGGCGTCTGTGTCCTCAGCGTCGTCACGGGTCTCGTGGTGGCACTGCTGCTCGATGCGCCCCTGCGCGGGCGCGGCGTCTATCGGGGCATCTACTTCCTGCCCGCCGTGACCTCCTCGGTCGCTGCGGCGATCGTGTGGCGCTACATGCTCGACCCGTCGGGCTTCGTCAACGCACTCCTGGCGCAGGTGGGCATCGACGGGCCCGACTGGCTGCAGGACCGGTGGCTGGCTCTCGGGGCGTTGACGCTTCTCACGGTCTGGAAGAACATCGGGTTCAACGCGATCCTCTACCTCACGGCGATGCAAGCCCTCCCGCACGGGATCTATGAGGCCGCGCAGCTGGACGGCGCCTCGGCGCGGCAGCGACTGCGGTTCCTGACCATTCCGCTCCTGTCGCCGATGACGTTCTTCGTCGTGGTGCAGGCACTCATCACCAGTTTCCAGGCCTTCGACCTGGTCTACGTACTGACCGAGGGTGGCCCGCGCGGCGGCACCGACGTGCTCGGGATGTTCATGTACCGCACGGCCTTTCGCCTGGGCGACTTCGGCTACGGCACGGCCATCGCGTTCGTCACCCTCCTGCTCGTCCTCGGCGTCACCCTGGTGCAGTGGAGAGTCAGCGGCTCGGGGAGGGACTCGCGATGAGGCAATCGCTGGCCACGCGCGTGGCTCGCCATCTCATCCTGATCCTGGGTGCCGTCGTCGTGGTCGTCCCCTTCCTCTGGATGTTCACGACCTCGTTGCTCAGCCGGGCGGAGACGTACACCAACACCTCGATCCTGCCGACGTCGTGGCATTGGGAGAACTACGTCAAGGCGTGGCAAGCGGCGCCCTTCGCCCAGTACTACCTGAACAGCATCATCATGACCGTCGCCATCGTGCTCGGTCATCTGGTGCTCGACTCGCTTGCCGCCTACGCCTTCGCTCGTCTGCGTTTCCCCTTCCGGAACACCTTGTTCGTGCTCCTGCTGGCGATGCTGCTCATCCCGACGTTCGTCACCGTCATCCCGGCGTACGCGATCGTCGCGGATCTGGGGTGGATCGACTCCTATGCGGGGCTGATCGTCCCGCGCTTGGCCGACGTCTTCGGCATCATCCTGTTGCGTCAGTACTTCTCGACGATCCCCGTCGAGCTCGAGGATGCGGCGCGCATCGACGGGTGCAGTCGGATCGGCACCTTCTTCCGCATCATCGTGCCGCTGTCCACGCCGGCGTTCGCTACCCTCGCGATCTTCAGCTTCCTCTTCGCGTGGAACGACTTCCTCTGGCCGTTGCTCGTCACCAATACCGACGACTTCCGCACGATCCAGATCGGACTGTCCTCCTTCGTGGGTCGCTATGGCACCAGCTGGAACTACCTGATGGCGGGCACGCTCACGGCGACGATCCCGGCCATCGTGGTGTTCCTCGTCTTCCAGCGCGCGCTCGTGCGCGGCATCTCCACCACCGGACTCAAGGACTGACCATGCCCGCTCCCGACTGGCTCGCCGACGCCGTCTTCTACCAGATCTTCCCCGAGCGTTTCGCGAACGGGGACCCGTCTCTGGACCCGCCCGACGTCGTGCCCTGGGACGCGGAACCGACCCGCGACAACTTCTTCGGCGGCGACCTCGCGGGCATCCGAGCGCACCTGGACCACATCGCCTCCGTCGGCGCGAATGCGATCTACCTCACGCCGATTTTCGAGGCGGGCACCAACCATCGCTACGACGCGGTCGACTACTTCCGGATCGATCATCGTCTCGGTGACCTCGACGCGTTCCGTGCGTTCATCGACGAGGCGCATGCGCGCGGCATCCGCGTCGTGCTCGACGCCGTGCTCAACCACTGCGGCGACGGCCACTGGGCCTTCCAGGACGTCGTGCGGCGGGAGGCGCAGTCCCCGCACGTGAACTGGTTCTCCGTCGAGGGCTTCCCGGTCACTGTCGAGCCGGGCCGTCCCAACTACCGCACCTGCTCCGGCTGCTGGTACCTGCCGAAGTGGAACGCCTACAACCCCGAGGTCCGCGCGCACCATCTCGATGTCGCGCGGTACTGGATCGATCAGGGCATCGACGGCTGGCGGCTCGACGTCCCGTACTTCATCAATCACGGCTTCTGGCGCGAGTTCCACCGGGTGGTGAAGGACCGCGGCGACGACCTCTACATCGTCGCGGAGGAATGGCGTGAGCCGGAGCAGTGGCTCACCGGCGACCTCGCCGACGGGACGATGAACTACACGCTGCGGGACCTGGTCCTCGGTTTCACGGCGGACCGCAGCATCGATGCGTTCGCAGTGGCGGAGGGGATGAACCGGCTCCGAGCCCGCATCCCGGAGGGATTCCATCACGGGATGCTCAACCTGCTCGGCAGTCACGACACCGAGCGCCTGCTGACCCGGCACGCCGACGATGAGGGGGCGACCCTCAGCGCCCTCGCGCTCCTGTTCGCCGCGGAGGGCGCGCCGATGCTCTACTACGGCGACGAGGTCGGGATGCGCGGACAGAACGACCCCGGATGCCGGGCGGGGATGGTGTGGGAGCGGGAGCGCTGGTCCACGAGTCTGTACGAGGGCGTTGTCGCTCTCGCCCGGCGTCGCGCGGAGTGGCCGGCCCTGCGCCGGGGCACCCAGGAAGTGTCGGCGCTGGATGCCGACACGGTTCTCGTCTCGCGGCTCTGGGAGGATGAGCACGTGGTGGCGATCGTGCATCGAGGGCGGGGTGTCGTCGTGGACACGACGGCGCACCCGGCGCTGCGCGGAGAGCGGGAATGGGCGGCCGACGACGAAGACGTGTCGACCGGGCGGTGGCGCCTGCCCGCAAACGGTGTGCTGATGGCGCGTCGCGCGCTGCGCGGAGCCGACGCATGAAGCGACGGCCGACGATGCAGGATGTGGCGGATCGGGCGAAGGTCTCCAAGTCCGCGGTGTCGTTGGCGTACAACGACCCCCGCAAGCTCTCGGGGGCGACGCTCGAGAACATCCTCGCCGCGGCAGCGGCGCTCGGGTACTCGCAGGACCCGGCCGCACGAATGCTGCGCCGGCGACGGACCGACAGCCTCGGTCTGCTGCTGCCCCAGCAACTCGATCGCGTACTCGAGAACCCGTATTACACGCTCTTCATGCAGGGCATCGGGCAGGTGTGCCAGCGGGAGGGCTTCACCCTGCTGCTGGCGCCGCCGCTGCGCGGCTCCATGCTGCGGGCGATCCCCTACGCGGCCGTGGACGGCTTCATCGTCTGCGGTCTGGAGTTCGATCGCGGCGAGGTGACGGCCCTGCAGCAGCGGGGAGTCCCCTTCGTGCTCGTCGACAGTGAGGACCACGTCGGTGTGTCCAGCGTCGACATCGACGACGGGGCGGCGATGGAAGAGATGGTCGACTATCTCGTCGGCCTCGGTCATCGTCGGTTCACCTTCGTCGCCTTCGAGACGGATGCCGAGGGGGGGCGTGAGACCTGGCGCGGCGCCGTTCGGCAACGACTCGACGGGGCGGCGCGCGGCCTCGCGAAGGTCGGCATCGATCTGTCCGACGACGGAGTCGAGGTCGTCGAGGCGCCCAATACGCGGGTCGGCGGAGCGTCCGCGTTCCGCCGCGCGTGGGGGGCGTCCCCCCGTCCGACGGCCATCGTCGCGTTCAGCGACATCCTGGCCGTAGGCGTGCTGGACGGCGCGCGGGAGGCGGGGGTGTCCGTCCCGGGTCAGCTGTCGATCTCGGGATTCGACGACCTCATCGAGGCGGGCTGGACGCGCCCGGCGCTCACCACGGTGCGCCAGCCGATCGTCTCGAAAGGCCGACTGGCCGCCGAGTACCTCGTGGAGGCCATCGCCGCGTCGGAAGGGGCGAGCGTGGAGGCGCATCGGCGCAGGTTGAACACCGCACTGCTCATCCGCGACTCGACCGGTCCGGCGTCGAACCCCCTCCCGGCCTCATAACGGCCCGCGCCGTCCGCCGCGTCGACCCTCCTGCCCTCAGGGCAGGCGCCGCGGGTCGGTCGGCACCTGCCGATGGCCGTCGGTGAGGAGGGCGCGGACGGTGGCGCCGATGGCAATGAGAGAAAGGGCCGCGAGGGGAATGATCACAGCAAGCATGGCAGAAACACTATGCAGAGAGAGAACATGCCACGAGTGGCAGGACTGCACAGAGGAGTAGGATTTCTGCCATGAAGACCATCGCCTGTGTCGTTCAACCCGGTTTCGCGCCCTTCGAGTTCGGGCTGGCGTGCGAGGCGTTCGGTCTCGATCGGTCGGACGACGGCATCCCCACCTTCGACTTCCGTGTCGTCGCGCCCGATCCGGGTGCCGTCGCCAGCAGCCTGAG
This sequence comes from uncultured Microbacterium sp., assembly GCA_947647645.1. Taxonomy (GTDB): domain Bacteria; phylum Actinomycetota; class Actinomycetes; order Actinomycetales; family Microbacteriaceae; genus Microbacterium. The sequence continues at coordinate 991 of CANSLE010000035.1, read as the reverse complement.
CTTCTCGATCAACGTCGACGACGATCTGTCCTTCGCCGACGAGGCCGACCTCGTCGTCATCACGCCGATTCCGCGCGAGCAGTGGGCCGCCGTGGACGAGCGCGTCGCCGCGGTGGTGCGCCGTGCGGTCGAGCGGGGGGCCTGGGTGCTCACGGTCTGCAGCGGGTCGTTCGTCGTCGCCGCCGCCGGTGTGCTGAACGGGCGCCGTGCCACGACCCACTGGCGCTACGCCGACACGATGGCCCGGATGTACCCCGAGATCGACGTCGATCCGAACGTGCTCTACGTACAGGACGGTCGCATCATCACCAGCGCCGGCACCGCGGCGGGACTCGACGCGTGTCTTCACCTGCTGCGCATCGAGCTCGGCGCCGAGATGGCCAACACCATCGCCCGCCGCATGGTCGTGCCTCCCCAGCGCGACGGCGGTCAGGCCCAGTTCATCGCCAAGCCGCTGCCCGAGTCGACGTCGCTGTCACTGACGCCGGTGACCGACTGGATGCTGGAGAACCTCACCCTCGAGCTGACCGTCGACCAGCTCGCCGCCCGCGCCCACATGTCGCCGCGGACGTTCGCCCGGCGCTTCAAGGCCGATTACGGCACGACGCCGGCGGCCTGGCTCGGGCGCCAGCGCATCATCCACGCGCAGCGTCTGCTCGAGCAGACCGACCTCGGACTCGACGCCATCGCGTCGGCGTGCGGCTTCGGATCGGCCGCCGTGCTGCGGCAGAACTTCGCGCGCACGCTGGGGCTCACGCCCACCGCCTACCGCGCCCGCTTCACGTGCGTGACGCCGGCGGCGGAGGGGGCGATGGCGTCCTGAAGAGGAGTTCACCACGGCAATGACCCGTCATCCCCACAGCTGCCTCGTGAGCGTGCGGAGCGTCTCCTGGTCCTGCGCGGGCAGCGCGGAGTCGGCGCGGGAGCCCGCATCCTCGGCGCAGGCGCGGAAGACGGCGGCGTGCGCGGGCGACGCGGCCGCAAGGGCCGC
>CANSLE010000034.1 GCA_947647645.1 uncultured Microbacterium sp. | reverse complement strand
AGCGCCCGGGCGACCGGGAGCACCGCGGCCGTCGCGTCGCGGTCGGCCAGACGGATGCGCCAGGTGCGCAGCCGCGTGGCGGCCGCCGCCACCCGCTCTCTGCTCACCGTCGCACCGTCGACGAGGAAGACGGCGTCGTCGACGACCTCCTCGAGCTCGGAGAGGACGTGGCTCGAGACGAGGATCGTGCGGCCCTCGGCGGCGAGACGTCGCAGCAGCACCCGCAGATCGATCCGCGCCTGCGGGTCCAGGCCCGACGCCGGCTCGTCCAGCAGAAGGACACGAGGGTCGTGGACGAGGGCACGGGCGAGGCCGAGACGCTGCTTCTGTCCGCGCGAGAGCACGCGGGCCGGGGCGTCGGCGAGCGCGGAGAGACCGACCTCCTCGAGCAGCCGGGCGGCCGCCCGGGAGGGCTCGGGGTCCAGGCCGTACAGGCGTGCGGTCATGACCAGGGTCTCGCGGGCCGTCAGCGACGGCCAGGCGCCGAGGGCATCCGGCATCCAGCCGAGCACCGCGCGGGCCGCGGCCGGGTCGGCGACCGGATCGATCCCGGCGATGCGGATCGAGCCGGCATCCGGCGCGAGCAGCGACGCGAGCATGAGCATGAGCGTGGTCTTGCCCGAGCCGTTGGGACCGACGAGGCCGGTCACCGCCCCCGCCCGCGCCTCGAGCGAGACGTCACGCACCGCGTGGACCTGGCCGAAGGAGCGGCGCACACCGGTGACGACGATGCCGGGGAGGTTCATCTCGTCAGCCCATGGGAAGGCTGTGGACAAGCCCAGCGGCGATCGGGTTTCACGGGCGATCGCGGAAGAACGCGATGCCCAGGTCGGGGTGGTCGACGAAGACGCCGTCGACGGCGGCATCCGCGATGATGCGCCACTCCCCCGTGTAGTCGCCGAACGCGGTGTCGTCGTCGCTCGTGCGGAACGCCGGGACCAGGAACGCGTTCTCCGGCCGGCACGTCCACGTGAACACGAGCAGCCCGCGCTCGTGGGCGTCGGCGACGAGCGCCGACGGCCCCGTGGGACGTCCGTGCGCGTCGGGGGCGAGGATCATCGCCTTCTCGACGCTGATCCCGTCGACCTCGGCCGCCAGTCGGTCGAGGCCGGCGGGTCCGGTCTGCGCGGCGTATGTGGGTGCGTCCGGTCCGCGCGCGGCGCGGAGGTCCTGCGCCGTCCCGCTCGCCTCCAGCAGATAGACGTAGGTGGCGCGGATGCCGCGTGCCTGCAGCCGCATCAGCACGTCCTGCTCGAAGGACTCGATGAACAGGGGATGCGCGCCCTCGGCCCACCCGGCGCCCCGCAGCTCGGCGGCGATCAGCTCGTCGACGGGGATGCCGAGGCCGGCGAAGAAGGTGGCGTGCTTGACCTCGAGCACGACGCCGATCCGGCGGCCCTGCACGCGCGACGCGTCGCCGACCAGCTCGAGCACGTCGCGCAGGCGCAGGGGCGGCTCGGTGTCGTCGACGGCGGCGCTCGAGCCACGCAGCTGCGGAAGGCGCTCGCGGCAGCGAAGCGTGGCCAGTTCGTCCCACGTGAAGTCCTCCGCGAACCAGCCGGTGTGGGAGAGGCCGTCGACGACCTTGGTCGTGCGGCGGTTCGCGAACTCGGGGCGATCGGCGACGTCCGTCGTGCCGCCGATCTCGTTCTCGTGACGCACGACCAGCACGCCGTCGGCTGTGACGACGACGTCGGGCTCGACCGCGTCGACGCCCATCGCCAGGGCGAGCTCGTACGACGAACGGGTGTGCTCGGGGCGGTATCCCGGCGCTCCGCGATGTCCGATGACCAGTGGTCGGGCTTCAGGCATGACTCCGGTCATGGCTCCAGGCTAACGAGCCGCGGCCCGGCTCCGAGCGGCTTCACAGCAGTGACATAGCCACCGCCTGCCACCACTCGGGCACGGTCCGATAACCTATTGTCCACAGCACCTCGCTGTGCACCACACCGGTGCATCCTTCCTGGAGTGGAAAGAGACCATGGCCTCCGGCAACTTCGCCTTCAACAACCCCGCGTTCCAAGAGCAGCGCCCCGGGCTCACCCCGCCGTCCGCCCCGCAGCCCGGCGCCCAGACGGCCTTCGGCGCCACGTCGCACCAGGTGACGGATGCCGCGGTGAACGCCCAGCTCGAGGGCGCGTTCGCCGCCCCCGCTGCCGCATCGCACCAGACCGGCCGGATGACCGTCGAGGACACCGTCGCGAAGACGGTGGGCCTGTTCGCGATCCTCCTCGTCACCGCCGTCGTCGGCTGGGTCTGGACGCTCGGCGGCGCGTTCTCGCCCGACCAGCTCAAGGGCGCCTCGCAGATCACGATGGTGCCGTGGATCATCGGCATGCTCGGCGGCTTCGTGCTCGCCATGGTGGTCTCGTTCACCTCCGGCAAGAAGATCCGCCCCGCGCTGATCTTCGGCTACGCGGCATTCGAGGGCCTCTTCGTCGGCGGCATCTCGGCGTACTTCGAGTTCATCTGGCCCGGCATCGTCATGCAGGCCACGCTGGCGACGCTGTCGGTCGTGGGTGTCACCCTCGCGCTCTTCGCCAGCGGCAAGGTGCGCGCGAGCGCGCGCGCGACGAAGATCTTCATGATCGCGATGATCGGCTACCTGGTGTTCGGGCTGCTGAACGTCGTGCTGATGATGTTCGGCGCGGCGGGGCAGGGCGGTGCGTTCGGTCTCTACAGCAACATCAAGATCGCCGGCATCCCGCTCGGCCTCATCATCGGTGTGCTGGTGGTCATCATGGCCGCGTACTCGCTCGTGCTCGACTTCGACCAGATCCAGCAGGGCGTGCGCAACGGCGCACCCCGCGAGTTCGGCTGGCTCGGCGGCTTCGGCATCATGGTCACGGTCGTCTGGCTGTACGTCGAGATCCTGCGCCTCATCGCGATCGCCCGCGGCAACAATTAGTCGCCCCCACGCGCACCCGCGCACGAAGGCCCGTCCGGCTCCCGCCGGGCGGGCCTTCCGCATGTCCCGGCATCCCGCCCCGCGCCCACGCGTAGCGTCGCGGCCCGCCGACGACCGCCGGCCGCGTCGCCCCGAAAACGACGGATGCCGGGACCCGGGGCTGTCCCCCGTGATCCCGGCATCCGATCAGATCATTCCCACTCGATGGTCCCCGGCGGCTTCGACGTGACGTCGAGCACCACGCGGTTGACCTCGCGCACCTCGTTCGTGATGCGGCTGCTGATCCTGGACAGCACGTCATAGGGCAGACGCGTCCAGTCGGCGGTCATCGCATCCTCGCTCGAGACCGGGCGCAGCACGATCGGGTGGCCGTACGTGCGGCCGTCGCCCTGGACTCCGACCGAGCGGACGTCGGCCAGCAGCACGACGGGGCACTGCCAGATCTCGGCATCCAGTCCCGCCTTCGTCAGCTCGGCGCGGGCGATGGCGTCGGCGTCACGCAGGATCTCGAGACGGTCAGCGGTGACCTCGCCCACGATGCGGATGCCAAGACCGGGCCCCGGAAAGGGCTGGCGGCCGACGATCGCCTCGGGCAGGCCCAGCTCGCGACCGATCGCGCGCACCTCGTCTTTGAAGAGGGTGCGCAGGGGCTCGACGAGCTCGAACTGCAGGTCTTCGGGAAGGCCGCCCACGTTGTGGTGGCTCTTGATGTTCGCGGTGCCCGCCCCACCACCCGACTCGACGACGTCCGGGTACAGGGTCCCCTGCACGAGGAAACGGATCGGCTCGCCCTCGGCCGCCGCCTCGGCGACGAGGTCGGCCTGCACCTTCTCGAACGCGCGGATGAACTCGCGGCCGATGATCTTGCGCTTCTCTTCGGGGTCGCTGACCCCGGCGAGGGCGTTCAGGAACGTCTCGCGCGCGTCGACCGTGATCAGGCGCACACCGGTCGAGGCGACGTAGTCGTTCTCGACCTGCTCGCGCTCGCCCTTGCGGAGGAGGCCGTGGTCGACGAAGACCGCGACGAGCTGGTCGCCGACGGCCTCGTGGACGAGGGCGGTGGACACGGCCGAGTCGACCCCGCCCGACAGCGCCGACAGCACACGGCCGGTGCCGACCTGCTCGCGGATGCGCGCGACCTGCTCGGCGATGACATTGCCGCTGGTCCAATCCGCAGGGAGGCCCGCGGCCTTGTGCAGGAAGTTCTCGAGCACGTTCTGACCGTGGTCGGAGTGCTTGACCTCGGGATGCCACTGCACCCCGTAGAAGCGACGGGTGTCGTTCGCGAACGCGGCGACGGGCGTGTGCGCCGTGCGGGCGAGGATATCGAAACCCTCGGGGGCGCGGGACACCTGGTCGCCGTGGCTCATCCAGACGTTCTGCTCGGCGGGCTGGCCCTGCAGCAGGGTGCCCCCGGTGACGATCGTGGCATCCGTCGCCCCGTACTCGCGCAGGCCGGTGTTCGCGACCTCGCCGCCGAGCGCCTGAGCCATGACCTGGAAGCCGTAGCAGATGCCGAGCGTGGGCACATCGAGGTCGAAGACGCCCTCGTCCAGACGCGGGGCGCCCTCTTCGTAGACCGAAGAGGGACCGCCGGAGAGGATGATGCCCACCGGGTTCTTCGCCGCGATGTCGGCGGCGGAGGCCGTGTGCGGCACGATCTCGCTGTAGACGCCGGCCTCGCGCACGCGACGGGCGATCAGCTGGGCGTACTGGGCGCCGAAGTCGACGACGAGGACGGGACGCTGCGACGTTTCGGTGTGTTCGGTCACCGGGATCCTTCCGGGGCGGAGACGGGAGCGGAGACCTCATCGGCCTCGCGCTGGGCGAGATAGGTGCGGACGCTGCGGGCGGTACGCACCTCGAGGAAGAAGGACAGGAAGGGCACGACGCCGCCGAGCGCGAGGAACACGAACCGGCGGAACGGCCACCGCATGAGGCTCCACACGCGGAAGCACGAGAACAGATACACGACGTAGAACCAGCCGTGGACCACGAGGATCGCGAGCGAGATGTTGACCCCGTCGCCGGCGGAGACGATCCCGCATCCGCTCCCACCGGGCACCAACAGCGAGAACCACTGGCATCCGGGGCCGGGGATGGCGTCGGCGAACCACAGCAAGCCACCGGATCCGCCCAGGAAGAGCTCCTTGTGGATGGGCGTGTACTTCACGATCATCTCGGCGACGAGCAGCAGGAGGCCGACACCGGTGATGATGGAGCAGATCTGGTAGAACTTCAGGGCTCCGCGGATCGCCGGGAACGAGGCGAGCTTGGGGGCGCGGGGCATGGATGCCAGTCTAGTCGCGACCCCGCGGCATCCCTGCCCGGACGACGTCGGGCCGCCCTCCCGGCGAGGGGAGTGCGGCCCGACGGATGCGGCGGCTCAGCCCTGCGGGAGAGTCACCTGGATCACACCGGCGGGGAACCGCTCGCGCGCGGAGACGTACAGCAGGTGGCGTTTGGCGTCGATGGAGACCCCGTACACCTTGTTGCCGAACTCGTGCGCCGAGAGCCGCTTGACCAGACTCAGGTCGCTGGCGGAGAACACCGTCGCCCCGGACTGATCGAAGGTCGTGCTCTGGTTGCCGACGACCACCGTGCCGCTCTTTCCATCCACGGCGATCGAGCGGAAGTCGGCGCCCGCGATCTGCTGGCGCTGGACCAGCGAGTAGTCCGACCCCTTGTACACCCGGATGCCCTCGGTCGACCCGTCGGCGTCGCTGTTGCTGATGTACAGCAGATCGGCGACCGCGTCGTAGGCGACACCGTGCGAGCGCCAGGCGCCGCCGTCGGACGGACCCGCGACGGTCTGCTTCAGCTCTCCGGTCGCCGCGTCGGCGACATCGAAGCCGCCGCCCCGGGTGGCGCCGTAGACGAGCCCGCGACCGAAGTCGACGTCCATGCCGCGGACGCCTCCGCTGAACGCGAACGGGCCGCGCACCTTGGCGCCGGACTCGGCATCCATGACCACCCAGTTCGAGCCGAACGCGACGTACAGCACACCGTTCGCCGCGTCGTACGCGATGTCGCGCAGCCCGTCCTGTGCCGGATCGTTCGTCGGTGCGGTCAGGGTGCGGACGACCTTGTCGGTCGCCGGATCGATCACGTGGACGCGTGCCGGACGCATCTCATCGGCGACGAACACGGTGCCGGTCGCCGTGTCGACCGCCGACCCGACCGGACGGATCTCGGCCGCGCCGGCCGCTCCCTCGGTCGGGATGGCACCCAGGGCCCGTGCGACCCACGGCGCGGCCGGCGCCGCGGGAAGCTCAGCCGGGAGCGTCACGCGGATGAACCCGGTCGGGTAGCGGTCTCGCGCCGACACGTACAGCGCGTGGCTCTTCGGGTCGATGGAGACCCCGTAGACCTTGTTGCCGTAGGTGTGAGCCGACAGCCGTTCGACCAGTCCGAGGTCGCCCGCCCGGTAGACCGAGACGCCCGACTTCTCGAACGTGGTCGACTGGTGCCCGACCACGACGGCGCCCGTCGCGGAGTCGACGTCGATCGACCGGAAGTCGGAGCCGTCGATAGCGAGCGTGCCCACCAGCGTGTAGTCCGTGCCCTTATAGACGCGGATGCCCTGGGTCGACCCCTCGGTGTCGCTGTTGCTGACGTAGATGAGGTTGTTCTTCTCGTCGTACGCGACGCCGTGGGTGCGCCACGGTCCGCCGTCAGCGGGACCCTCGACCGCCGTGATGAGCTCACCGGTCGTCGCGTTGCGCACGTCGAAGCCGGTGCCACGGAGGCCACCGAAGACACGTCCGCCGGCGAAATCGACGTCCATTCCGCGGACCCCACCACTGAAGGCGAAGGGCCCCGCGACCTTGTCGCCGGTCTTGGCGTCCATGACCACCCAGTTCCCGCCGAACGCGACCGTCAACCGGCCCGTGGCCGGGTCGAACGCGATGTCGCGCAGCCCGTCACCCGCCGGGTCCGTCGTGGGTGCCGACAGGGTGCGGACGATCTTGTCCGTCTTCGGGTCGACGACGTGCACCCGTGCGGGGCGCATCTCGTCGGCCACGTAGACGAGGCCGGTGGCGGGGTCGACCGCCGAACCGACGGGACGGATCTCGGCCGCGCCCGCTGCACCCTCGGTCGGGAACACCGTCAGTGCCTTCGGCTCGTACGCCGTGCCGGGAACCTCGGGCTCCGTCGGGGTGGTCGGGTCCGTCGGGGTGGTCGGCTCGTCGGTCTCGCTACGGGTGCTGACGGTCACCGCCTTGGGCTCTCGCTCCTCCCCGGGCGGGTTGAGACGGAAGTCGCGGTTCGCGACGAAGACCCGCTGACGCTTCTCGTCGATCGCGATACCGTAACCGTCCTTGCCGAACTGCGGCCCCAGCGAGTGCACCGAGACCCCTCCGCGGTCGGACGAGGTGCCGGTGTAGCCCACGTAGAGCAGTCCGCGCGTGCTGTCGATGTCGAGCTGACGCGCGCCGGGGCGCACCTCGCCCGCCCAGACCTGTGAGAAGCCCTTCTTCGCGTCGAAGACCTGGATGTCGGGGGTGCCCGCGACTCCCTGGAACTTCGTCGAAGCGACCATGCCGGTGGCCGGGTCGGCCGCGACGTAATAGGCGTCCGCCGTCCCCCGGACCACTCCGAGCGAGACGCCGGTCGAGGCCCGGAAGACCTCGATCCCGCGCGCGGGAACGGCAACGTACACGTAGTCGTTCACGGGGTCGACGTCGATCGAGCGCTGCGACTCGATGATCGGGTACGGCCCTCGAACGACCTGTCCGAAGGTGTCGTCGGCGATCGAGACCACCACCCAGTTGCGGTTCTGCTGCCCGACGTAGAGGAGCTTGCGCTCCTCGTCGATGCCGAGGTCCCGGATGTTCTCGGGCAGCGTCATCTCCCGCCGCACCGCGTCCGTGTCGGGATCGATCTCGAAGATCTTCCGACCGTTCTGGTCACCCAGGTAGAGCACGCCGCGACCCTGGTGGTAGGCGACGCCGGCCGGCAGCGCAGCCGTGTGCGCGCCGCCGACACTGTTCGGCATGACGGAGTCGAGAAGCGCCGTCTGCGTGTACGTGAACTTGCCTGCGGGCACCTCGGGATCGGTGGGATCGGTCGGGCCGGGGTCGGGGTTCGGCTCGCACCCGAGGCACGGCACGGGGGTCCCCGGGTCGATGACCTGCGGCTCGACGCCGTCGACGACGAGCTTCGAGCCGCCGTCCTTGGTGATGGTGAACCCGTCGAAGAACTTTCCGTCGGCCGTGCGCGACTCGAAGCGGAGCGTGCCGCCGTTGATGTCGATCATCTGGTACGTCTGCAGGCCCGTCTCCAGGCGACGCAGGTGCGCGGCGTTCTCGTTCCAGTGGCGCGGTCCCGCCGCGTAGAACTTCGATCCGACGCTGGAGGAGACGTACACCGGGCCCGTCGAACTCCGGCTGGGGTCTGCGCCGGCCGGCAGGTTCTTCTCGTTGGCGACGAGGTTGCCGCGACCGTACGCGTGGTCGTGTCCGTTGAGCACGAGGTCGACGTTGTGCTTCTCGATGATCGGCCCCCACTCCTGACGGATGCCGAGGTTGTTCCGACCTTCGTCGAGCGAGTAGACGGGGTGGTGGAAGTACACCACGGCCCACCGCTGGGTGTTCTCCGTCAGCACCTTGTCGAGCCACTCGCCCTGCACACGCAGCCCCTCGGCATCCGAGATGTTGCTGTTGAGCGAGATGAAGCGGACGCCCTCGTGGTCGGTGTAGTACACCGTGCCGGCGAGCTTGTCGTAGACCTCACCCTCGCCCTGCGGGCCGTTCTTCGGGTAGGTGTACATGCTCTTGAACTGCGACGAGAGCACCCCGTCGTACTCGTGGTTGCCCGGGGTCGTCAACAGCTGCTGGGTGCCCAGGCCGTAGGAGAAGGCCTCATAGAGCTCGCCCCACTGCTGGTCGGAGTGCGCGTCGTTGACGAGGTCGCCGACCTGCACGACGAGATCGGCGTTCGGGCGGTCACGGAACGCATTGCGCACCACGCGCGAGGCGTCGCCGAGGATGCCGTTCTGCACGTCACCGAGATAGACGAACGAGAACCGGCCGTCCGGGGAGGCGGCGGCGGTGTCGAAGTCCTGCCACTCGCTGAAGTTCGTGCCGTCACCGACGCGATACATGTACGACACGCCGGGCTGCAGACCGCTCAGGGTGGCCGTGTGAACGACGTTCGTGTACCCGAGATCGGCGGCCTGCTCGACGCGACTCTGCGCGTCGACCGAGAGCACGTTCGCCGGATACGGTGCGGGGGTGAGGCTGCGGTACTCCACGACTCCCTGCGCGACACCCGTGGACGAGCGCCACTTCACGACCTGCTGGGTCGTGGGATCGGCCGCGGGCAGCAACGTGATGCGGTCGGGGACGATCGACGGGGCGTAGCGCTGTGCGGCGGGGACGGATGCCGCGGACGCGGGCGTCGCGGTGGCGATGACGCCGCCGGTCGCGATCACACCCAAGGCGACACCGGCGGCAAGGACGCGGCCGGCTGTACGGATGCGAGCCATGATCAGGAGGCCTTTCGGTTGCGAAGGACGGAGCGGAGGATGAGGACGGCACCGCCCGCGGCGAGGCCGCCGCCGAGAACCATCAGGGTGACCGGAAGTGCAGCGCCCGTCGCGGGAAGCGATGCGGCGCCGACGGCCCGCTGGGTCACGACGATGCCGATCGACGCGGTGCGCTTCGAGTCGAGGCCCGTCAGCACGATCGAGTGCTCACCGGGCTCGGTGCCGGCCGGGATCGTGACGGTCGCGGTGAGCGCGCCCGTGGCATCGGCGGTCGACAGCGAGAGCGTCACCGGCGTCGAGTGGAGTTCGACGGCGACCCGCTCGCCGGGGACGAAGCCGGTGCCCGAGACGGACAGGGCTCCTCCGGGGGCGACGGTGTTGTCACCGACCATGATCTTCGCGCCACCACTGGGGGCGGGAGTGGGCGCGGGAGTCGTCGTCGGGTCCGAGGTCGGCATGGGCGTGGGCGTCGGAGTGGGCGTGGGCGTCTGCGTCGGCGTGGGAGTCGGCGTCGGCGTGGGTGTGGGAGTGGGAGTCGGCGTCGGGACGCTCGGAGCCGCGACACCGTCGCGGGTCGATCCGGGGCCGCCGATCCACGCGGCGTCGTCGGTCACGAGCTTCGCACCGCCGGCGTCCTTCTTGATCGTGAAGGCGTCGAACAGTGCGCCGTCGACGGTGCGCGCTTCGACGTGCATGCGACCGTCGGAGGTGACGTCGACCGTCTGGAAGAGCTGCACGTCACGGCCGGTCACGCGGAGGTTGGCGCCGTTGGCGGTCCAGTTGTTCGCCCCGGCGGGGTCGGGCACGTACATCTTCGGGCCGGCGACGCTCACGAGATAGGCGGGGCCGGTGTGGCTCTTCGCCGGATCCGCACCCTCGGGCAGGTTCTGCTCGTTGACGCGGAGGTTGCCGCGGCCGTACGCGTGGTCGTGGCCCTGGACGACGAGGTCGACGTTGTACTTCTCGAACAGCGGCATCCAGGCTTCGCGGAGCACCGCGTTGTCACGCCCGCTCGTCACCGAGAAGATCGGGTGGTGGAACGTCACGACGGTCCACCGGTTCGGGTTGTCAGCCAGCCGACCCTCGAGCCATGCCGTCTGAGCAGCACGCGACTGGGCGCCCATGGCCTGCGTGGAGTCGAGGCTGATGAATCGCACGCCCTGGTAGTCGACGGAGTAGACCGTCTCCTTCAGCGTCTCCTCGCCCTTGGGTCCGTTGAGGGGGTACTCGAACTGGGCGCCCCAGTGCGCGGCCAAGTCGGGTCCGGGGTAGTACTCGTGGTTCCCGGTGGATGCCACGACGTTGAGGTACTGGTTGGAGAAGGCGGCGGCCTTGTGCCACTCGCCCCACTCCGCGTCGCTCGTCTCGGTGTCGATCAGGTCGCCGGCGTGCACCACGAGGCGGGCGTACGGGCGCGATTCGAACGCCGCGCGGAACGTGCGCGAGGTGTAGGCCTTGTTGTCGTTCTGAGCGTCGCCCTGAACGAGGAAGCTGAAGCCGCCCGGCGTCTCGCTCGCGGTGGAGAACTCGAGCCATTCGCTCCAGGTCTCGCCGTCGCCCACGCGGTAGACGTAGGTCGTGCCGGGTCGGAGGTTCGTGATCGTGGCCGAGTGGTGCGCGATCTCGTAACCGAGCGTGGTGTTCAGGCGGCGGGTGGAGGTGGCATCCATCGACTGCGCACCGCTGACCACGCTCGGGCCGCTCAGCGCCCACTCGACGCGAGGTGTCGTCACGTCCTTCGAGGTGCGCCAGGTGACGGACTGGCTCGTCGTCGGCGTCTCGGTCGGAGTCAGGATCACGCGGTCGGGAACCGCGGTGGGAGTGTGCACGAGCACGGGATCGATGGCCGGAGGCGCGAGACCTCCGCCGGCGGCGACGGCGACGCCGCCTCCGAAACTGGACAGACCGATCACGAGGGCGACAGCCCCCGCGGTGACGGCCGTCGGACGAGCGAATCTGAGCACGCGGAAGCCCTTTCGACATGGCCGGCCTCGGGTAGGCCGGCGGGTGCAGGCGAGGTGACCCGCTGACCGCGGATCCCTAGCGATTCTGTCGTTGGCTCTTCACCCGATCGGGTCGTCGGCGGTGTTCTCGCGTGACGTTCCGGCAACGTTCACGTCGGCTGCAAGATGTCATCTCCGAGTGGATTCGCCGCCGCCACACGATCGAGTCTCGTTCGCCTCGACGTCACCCGCCGGTCACCTCGCTCTGCACCCTCGAATCGGGGCTAGGCCGGCGTGGGCGGGGTGGAACCGGCCGCCTCGACCTCGGCATCCTCGAGGTCTTCCACTTCCTTCTCCCACGCGTCACGTGCGAGGCGGTACCACATGTAGAACGCGAAGCCTGCGAAGATCGCCCACTCGACGGCGTAGAAGATGTTGAGCCAGTTGACGCTCGAGCCCTCCGCCGGAGCCGGGGAGTCGATGGCCGCGAGCCCGCCCGCGAGCGGCTCGCCGGCATCCACGACGAGGTACGGACGGTACACCGCCAGCTTGTCGGTGTCGTGCCACCAGCCCAGCAGAGCCGCGGGCGACATCCGGGTCATCTCGGTCGGAGCGGCGCCCGCCGGCGGCGGCTTGGGCCCCTCGTCGGCGATGAGCCGGCCGGTGAGCGTACGCATGCCGCCGGGCCCGGCGTTGAGGGTGGATGCCGCGGCATCCGCGACCGCACGGTCATCGGTCCAGCCGACGGCGACGGCGAGCGCGGTGGGCGCCGCGGCGTCGGTGCGGAACTGTCCGGTCACCCAGTAGCCCTGCCGCCCATCGTTGTACCGGGAGGACACGACGAGGAAGTCGCCGGCGACGAACGAGCCCGACACCTCGACCCGCTGGCCGACCAGTGGCTCAGGCAGGTACGCGCCGGGCTTCGCCACGTCGCCGATCGGGCGCACCAGCTCGGTCGCGCCCGGGACCGGCGGCGACGTGTCGATGGCGCGTCCGAGCTGCCACTGCCCGAGCCAGGCGAACACCGCCGCGACCGCGAGGGCGAAGACGAGCATGCCGAGCCACCACGGGCGCAGCATGACCTCTCGCAGGGTCGGCGGGAACGGCTCCGCGGTCATCGACCTGCCATGTAGGGCGCGACGACGACCTCGACCCGCTGGAACTCCTTGAGGTCGGAGTACCCGGTGGTGGCCATCGACTTCTTCAGCGCGCCGATGAGGTTGGCGGTGCCGTCGGCGACGGGCGCCGGACCGTACAGGATCTCCTCGAGCGGGGCGACCTGGCCGACGTCGACGCGCTTGCCGCGCGGGAGCCTCGAGTGGTGCGCCTCGGGACCCCAGTGGAACCCGCGGCCGGGGGCGTCGGTGGCACGAGCGAGTGCGACGCCGAGCATCACGGCATCCGCGCCCATGGCGAGGGCCTTCACGATGTCGCCGGAGGTGCCGACGCCGCCGTCGGCGATGACGTGCACGTAGCGTCCGCCGGACTCGTCGAGGTAGTCGCGGCGGGCTCCGGCCACGTCGGCGACGGCCGTCGCCATCGGCGCGTGGATGCCGAGTGTCGCCCTAGTCGTGGAGGCCGCCCCCCCGCCGAAGCCGACGAGCACGCCGGCCGCTCCGGTGCGCATGAGGTGCAGCGCCGCCGTGTAGGTCGAGGCACCGCCGACGATGACGGGGACGTCGAGGTCGTAGATGAACTTCTTGAGGTTCAGCGGGGCGTCCACGCTCGAGACGTGCTCGGCCGAGACGGTCGTGCCGCGGATCACGAAGAGGTCGACGCCGGCGGCGACGACGGTCTCGTAGAGCTCCTGGGTGCGCTGCGGGGTCAGCGCGCCGGCCACCGTGACACCCGCGTCGCGGATCTGGGCCAGGCGGTCGCGGACGAGCTCGGGCTTGATCGGCTCGGCGTACAGCTCCTGCATGCGGCGGGTGGCCTCGGATGCCGGCATGGCCGCGATCTCCGCGAGCAGCGGCTCGGGGTCGTCGTATCGCGTCCAGACACCCTCGAGATCGAGTACGCCGAGTCCCCCGAGCTGACCGAGCATGACCGCGGTCCGCGGGCTCATGACGGAGTCCATCGGCGCCCCGAGCACCGGGATCTCGAAGCTGAAGGCGTCGATCGACCAGGTGGTCGACACATCCTCGGGGTTGCGGGTGCGCCGCGAAGGCACGACCGCGATGTCGTCGAACGCGTAGGCACGGCGGGCGCGCTTGGCGCGGCCGAGCTCGATCTCCATGGTCACCCCCTCAGCCTACTCGCGGTGTCCGCCCTCACCCCGCGGCCCCGCACGGCAGGATGGGAGCATCGGGAGAAGGGATGCCATGTCGGAACGCATCATCATCGTGGGCGGCGGGGTCATGGGGCTGGCGACGGCGTGGCAGCTCGTGCGGCGCGGCGAGCGCCCGATCGTGCTGGAGCGGTTCGCCCGCGGGCACCACGAGGGCGCCTCG
>CANSLE010000033.1 GCA_947647645.1 uncultured Microbacterium sp. | reverse complement strand
GGTCGCGTGCGCGCTGGTCGATGCGACGGCCACCGTCCACCTTCGACTCGGCGCGGGACTGCTCGTCGCCCAGGCGCGGGCGCGGGCGGGACCCCCGCCGCCCGGTCGGTGACCCGGCCGCTCCCAGCGTCCTCCACGTCGAGCGGTGTGTATGGTGTGCATCGGAGAAAGGACGCCACGTGGCAGCTGTCAAGAGTGCTGGGGGCAAGAAGCTCGTCATCGTCGAGTCGCCGACGAAGATGAAGTCGATCCAGGGATACCTGGGCGACGGATACGAGGTGCTCAGCTCGGTCGGTCACATTCGTGACCTCGCGGACAAGAAGGACATTCCCGCCGAATTGAAGAAGACCTCGGTCGGCAAGTACTCGATCGACATCGAGAACGGCTTCACTCCTCTTTATGTGGAGAGCGAGCGCGGCAAGAAGACCGTCGCCGAGCTCAAACGCGCCCTGAAGAACGCCGACGAGCTCCTCCTCGCCACCGATGAAGACCGCGAGGGCGAGGCCATCGCGTGGCACCTGCTCGAGGCCCTCAAGCCCAAGGTCCCCGTCAAGCGCATGGTGTTCCACGAGATCACCAAGGACGCCATCCGCGCCGCCGTCGACAACACCCGCGAGCTCGACCTCGCCCTCGTCGACGCGCAGGAGACTCGCCGCATCCTCGATCGCCTCTACGGCTGGGATGTCTCCGACGTCACCCGCCGCAAGGTCGGTCAGGGGACGTCGGCCGGGCGCGTGCAGTCCGCCGCGACGCGGCTGGTCGTCGACCGCGAGCGCGAGCGCATGGCGTTCGTGTCCGCGTCGTACTGGGACGTCGAGGCGCTCGCAGCCTCCGGTGGCGAGTCGTTCGCGACCCGCCTGGCACGCTTGGACGGCGCACCGCTGGCCCGCGGCACCGACTTCAACGACGCCGGCCAGCTGAAGAAGGCCGTCGTCGTTCTGCCCGAGTCGCAGGCGCGCGAGCTCGCCGCCGCGATCGAGGCGCGGGGCGAGGCCAGCGTGACGGCCATCGAGGCCAAGCCCGGAACCCGCAGCCCCAAGCCCCCGTTCACGACCTCCACGCTCCAGCAGGAGGCCGGACGCAAGCTCTCGATGAGCGCCAAGCACGCCATGGGCGTCGCGCAGCGACTCTACGAGAAGGGCTACATCACCTACATGCGCACCGACTCGACCGCCCTGTCGACGCAGGCGGTCACGGCGGCGCGCACGCAGGCCGTGGCGCTCTACGGCGACAAGGCCGTGCCGGCCAATCCCCGCAGCTACCGCAACAACAGCAAGAACGCCCAGGAGGCGCACGAGGCGATCCGCCCGTCGGGGGACTCGTTCCGCACCCCGGCATCCGTGTCGTCGTCGCTCGATCGCGACGAGCTGCGCCTCTACGACCTCATCTGGAAGCGCACCGTCGCCTCGCAGATGTCCGACGCGAAGTACGAGACGACGACCGTCACGCTCGAGACGGATGCCGCCGGTCGCACGGCCGCGTTCACGGCGTCCGGCACCGTCTACACCTTCAAGGGCTTCCTGGAGGCGTACGAGGAGGGCCGCGACGAGAAGCGCGGCGACGCCGACAAGTCCGACGACCAGTCGCTGCCGCAGCTGGCCGTGGGCGACGTGCTCACCCTGCGCGACGTCGAGCCGAAGGGGCACGCCACCAGCCCGAAGCCCCGTTACACCGAAGCGTCTCTGGTCAAGGCCCTCGAGGAGAAGGGCATCGGCCGCCCCTCGACCTTCGCGAGCATCATCGACGTCATCATCAACCGCGAGTACGTGACCAAGCGCGGACAGGCGCTCGTGCCCAGCTGGCTCGCGTTCAGTGTCGTGCGTCTGCTCGAGGAGCACTTCGCCGACCTCGTCGACTACGACTTCACGGCCGCGCTCGAGGACGACCTGGACGCGATCGCCCGCGGCGAGCAGCAGCGCGTTGCCTGGCTGCAGGAGTTCTACTTCGGCTCCGAGAACCATGTCGGGCTGCGCCACATCCTGGACAACCTCGGTGAGATCGACGCACGCGAGATCAACGCCACGAAGATCGGCGACGTCGCGACACTCCGCTTTGGACGGTACGGGCCCTACCTCGACGTCCCGAACGAGGACGGCACCTCGCGCATCGTCAACGTCCCCGGCGACCTCGCACCCGACGAGCTCACCCCCGAGAAGGCGAGCGAGCTGATCGACGCCCCGATCGCCGGCGACCGGGTGCTGGGTCAGAACCCGGACAACGGCCGCGACATCGTGGTGAAGGACGGACGCTTCGGCCCGTACCTCGAAGAGGTGCTGCCCGCCGAGCCCGAGCCCGAGCCGGCGCCCGTCGCCGCGGCGCCCGCGGATGGGGCTGCACCGAAGAAGCGCGTCGCCAAGAAGAAGGTCGAAGCGCCCAAACCGCGTCGCGCGTCGCTGTTCAAGAGCATGTCGCCCGAGACGATCGACCTCGAGACCGCGCTCAAGCTCTTCTCGCTGCCGCGCACCGTGGGCCTCGACCCGGAGACGGAGACACCGATCACGGCACAGAACGGTCCCTACGGCCCGTACCTGAAGAAGGGCACCGACTCCCGCTCGCTCACGAGCGAGGACCAGATCTTCGACATCACGCTCGAGCAGGCTCTGGACATCTACGCGCAGCCGAAGTACGCCAACCGCGCCGCGAGCTTCCTCAAGGAGTTCGAGGCCGACCCCGTCTCCGGCAAGCCCATCCGCATCAAGGACGGCCGCTTCGGCGCCTACGTCACCGACGGCACCACCAACGTGACCATCCCGCGCGGACAGACCGCGGACGACATCACCTTCGAGGTCGCTGTGCAGATGCTCGCCGACAAGCGGGCGAAGGGCCCGGCGCCCAAGCGCACGACCCGCCGCACGACGACGACCACCCGCAAGCCCGCCGCCAAGAAGAAATGACCCGCGGGCTGTGGGTCACGTTCGAGGGCGGTGACGGCGCCGGCAAGACGACGCAGGCGTCGCTGCTCGAGCAGTGGCTGCGCGCGCAGGGACGTACGGTCGTCCGCACGCGCGAGCCGGGCGGCACGGAGGTCGGGGTACTCATCCGCGACATCGTGCTGCATCACCGCGGCGAGGTCTCCCCGCGCGCGGAGGCGCTGCTGTACGCGGCTGACCGCGCCCAGCACGTCGCGACGCTCGTACGCCCCGCGCTCGAGCGCGGGGAGGTCGTCATCCAGGATCGCTATCTCGACTCGTCCGTCGCCTATCAGGGCGCCGGACGCGTGCTCGACGCACCTCAGGTGCGGAAGCTGTCGCTCTGGGCCGCCGAGGGGGCGCTTCCGGATGTGACGGTGCTGCTCGACCTCGACCCCGCCGCGGCCCGACGGCGGTTGGATGCCGCGGACAAGCCGTTCGACCGGCTGGAAGCGGAGAGGAGCGAGTTCCACGAGCGGGTCCGGGCCGCCTTCCTCGATCTCGCCTCCGCCGAGCCCGATCGCTTCCTGGTGCTCGATGCTGCGCTCCCCGCGGGCGAGCTGGCGGACACGATCCGGACGCACATCTCCTCCCGCCTCTCGTGAGTTCCTCGTCGCGGCACGAGGGATCGTGTCCGCCCGGCCGGTGTGCGCGACTCGCGGGGCGCGGGGGTGGGACGTCGTAGGCTGGTCCGCATGACCGGCGCCCTGACCCCACGCAGTGAGGTCCTGGCCGATCCCACGGTTCCCTGGGGGGAGGTCTGGGGTCAGGACGAGGCGCTGCAGCAGTTGCGCGCCGCGGCATCCGACCCCGCTCAGCTCTCCCACGCCTGGCTGATCACCGGACCGGCCGGCTCCGGACGGTCGACCCTCGCATACGCGTTCGCCGCCGCGCTCATCGCCGAACCGGGCGACGAGAAGGCGATGCGGCAGGTGCTCGCGAGAACCCACCCCGATCTCACCGCCCTGCGGACCGAGGGCGTGATCATCTCGATCAAGGACGCCCGGGCGCTCGTCGAGCGCTCCTACTTCTCCCCGTCGCTCGGACGCTACCGCGTGATGGTCATGGAGGATGCCGATCGCATGGTCGAGCGCACGAGCAACGTCCTGCTGAAGGCGCTCGAGGAGCCGCCCGAACGGACCGTGTGGATCCTCTGTGCGCCGAGCGAGGCCGACCTTCTGCCCACGATCCGCTCGCGCGTCCGCACGCTGCGCCTGCGCGAACCCGATGTCGCCGATGTGGCGCGCCTGATCGTCGCGCGCACCGGTGTCGACGAGGTCACGGCTGAGCAGGCCGCGCGGCTCTCGCAGCGACACATCGGCATGGCCGTGCGTCTGGCCACCGACGACGACGCGCGTGCGCGCCGCGACGAGACCCTCCGTGCGGTGCTGGCGGTGCGCGGCGTCGGGGGAGCGGTCGAGACTGCGGCCCGCATCGTCCAGCTCGCCACCGACGATGCGAAGGCGCTCACGGCCGAGCGCGATGAGGGTGAGCGCGAGGCGTTGCTGCGTACGCTCGGCATCGTGCCCGGCGCGGCCGTCCCCCCCGCGGTGCGCGGCCAGCTCAGTGCCCTCGAGGACGATCAGAAACGACGGGCCACCCGGAGCCTGCGCGACGGCATCGACCGCGTGCTCACCGACCTCGAGTCGATGTTCCGTGACGTCCTCATGCTGCAGTTCGGCCGCGGCGACGACCTCATCAACCGGGAACTCGCGCCCGAGCTCCGCGCGCTCGCCGAGACGTGGCCGGCACCGCGCACCCTCGTCGTGCTCGACGCGATCGCGCAGACCCGCACCAACCTCGAGGGCAACGCCGCCCCCGCCCTGGCCCTGGAGAGCATGCTCGTGACCGTCGCGAGCGGAAGGACCCTGTGACCGACACACCCCGCCGCCCCCGCCGATCCGTCATGCGCCGTGCCGCCCTCGTGGTCGCCGCTGTCGTCGCGACGACCACGATGCTGACGGGCTGTCTGTACGCGGCCACCCCGCCGGAGACCGGCTCCCGTCCCGCGCCCAGCCGCGAGCCCGACACCGACGGCGTCCCCGCCGGGTTCGAGCGTTTCTACGGGCAGACGCTGGACTGGAAGACCTGCAGCGGGACGGACGCGGGCAGCTACGACTGCACGACGGTCAGTGCTCCGTTGGACTGGACCGATCCGTCGGTCGGCACGATCGATCTCGCGCTCATCCGCCGCGCAGCCTCCGATGGTGCGCCGATCGGGTCGCTGCTGACGAACCCGGGCGGGCCCGGTGCGAGCGGCTACAACCTCATCGCGCAGTCGTCCTCGTTCGCCGTCGGCACGGCGTTGTCGGGGGCCTACGACGTCATCGGCTTCGACCCCCGTGGCGTGGGTCGCTCCACGGCGGTGCGCTGCTTCGACACGGCCGGCATGGATGCGTACCTGTTCGACATCCCCGCCGATCCGCGCGGCAGCCAGGGCTGGACAGGTGAGCTGACCGCGCGCAACCGTGACTTCGTGAAGGCCTGTGAGACGAACAGCCACGGCATCCTGCCCTACATCACGACGGACAACTCCGCGCGCGACATGGACCTCCTGCGGGCGGTGCTCGGCGACAAGAAGCTGAATTACCTCGGCTACTCCTACGGCACGTTCCTGGGCGCGACGTATGCCAAGCTCTTCCCCGAGCGCGTGGGCCGACTGGTGCTGGACGGTGCCATCGACCCCTCGGTCTCGGGGCTCGACGTCAGCGCGACGCAGGCGATCGGCTTCGAGTCCGCGTTGCGCGCGTACATGGCTGACTGCATCGCGGGTAGCCAGTGCCCGTTCTCGGGAAGCGTCGGCGAGGGGATGACCGCGCTCGGGACGCTCCTGGCGAGCGTCGACAGGGTGCCGTTGACGGCATCCGACGGTCGCAGGCTCGGCGCCGACTCGCTGATGACGGCGATCGTCGCGTCGCTGTACTCGAAGGCCAGCTGGTCATATCTGAGTCGGGCGCTCACGGACGCGCTGGCCGGCGACGCGAACACCGCGTTCTCCCTCACCGACGTCTACTACGCCCGCTCCGGCGGCACCTACCAGGACAACTCCACCGAGGCGTTCCGTGCCTACAACTGCATGGACTATCCGCGGGACCTCTCGCAGGCCGACAAGGATGCCGCCGACGCCCTCGTGACGCAGAAGGCGCCGACGATCGCACCCTACTGGCAGGGCGTCGACGTCTGCGAGGTCTGGCCGTATCCGCCGACGGGGGTGCGGGGGAAGATCGCCGCGGACGGCGCCGCGCCGATCATCGTCGTCGGGACGACGAACGATCCCGCCACGCCCTACGCGTGGTCGGTGTCGCTCGCCGAGCAACTGTCCTCGGGGGTGCTGGTCACCCGTGAGGGCGAGGGGCACACGGGCTTCAACAAGGGCAACGCGTGCGTGGACAAGGCCGTCGAGGGCTACCTCATCGACGGCACGGTCCCGCAGAACGGTCTCTCCTGCTGACGGCTCCGCTCAGCGGCGGAGCACGCGGCGGGCCAGAGCGTTGCCGACGAACTGCACGAGCTGGACGATCACGATGATCACCAGCACCGCCGACCACGTCACCCACGGGTTGAACTGCTTGAAGCCGTAGCTGATCGCGAACTGGCCGAGCCCGCCGGCCGCGACGACCCCGGCCATGGCCGTCATGTCGATCAGCGCGACGACGATGAACGTGTAGCCGAGCACGAGCGGCCCGAGCGCCTCGCGCGGGACGAGCCGCAGCAATATCCGTGACCGGCTCGCGCCGGCGGCCCGTGCGGCCTCGATGACGCCGGGCCGCACCGTCAGCAGGTTCTGCTCGACGATACGGCTGATGGCGAACAGCGAGGCGATCGTGATCGCGAAGATCGCGAACGGCGCGCCGATGCCGGGCAGTCCCACCCCGCGCGCGAGCGGCTGGACAGCCGCCAGAAGGATGATGAACGGGATGGGACGGAACGTGTTGACGATGACGTTGAGGACGCCGAAGACGGCACGGTTCGGGAAGAGGCTGCCGGCACGCGTGGCGTAGAGGGCGAGCCCCAGCAGCAGGCCGTCCAAGCCGCCGAAGAGCAGCCCGGCGCTGGCGACGTAGAGGGTCTCGACCGTCGCCTCCCACAGCTGCGGCAGCAGGGTGATGAGCCTATCCACGGACGTCCTCCTCAGTCAGCGGGGCGTGGGCGGATGCCGCGGCGAGCGCGCGCGTGACGGCATCCTCGTCCCCGGTGACGGCGAGGGTGAGATGGCCGAACACCTGCCCTCGAATGTCGTTGATGCCGCCGTGCACGACCTCGAATCGCACGTCGTGGGCCGCGAGGGCGGCGAAGACGTCGGCCTGCCGGGCGCCCTCCCGAACGTCGAGGGTGACGATCCGGCCTCCGTGGCGGGCGTGCAGCGCCGCCAGATCGTCCCCGCGGGGAACATCGTCGATGACGCTCGCGACGAAACGCGCGGTCGCGGCATGTCGGGGTGCGGAGAGGATGTCGAAAACGGCACCCGTCTCGATGACCCGACCCTGCTCCATGACGACGACGCGATCGGCCAGTGCGCGGATCACCTCCATCTCGTGGGTGATCAGCACGATCGTCACGCCGAGCTCGGTGTTGACGCGGCGCAGGAGCGCCAGCACCTCCTGAGTGGTGTCCGGATCGAGGGCGCTGGTCGCCTCGTCGGCCAGGAGGATGCGCGGGCTGGTGGCGAGGGCACGGGCGATGCCGACGCGCTGCTTCTGGCCGCCGGAGAGCTGTTCCGGGTAGGCGTCGGACTTCGCCGACAGGCCGACGAACGCGAGCAGCTCGCCGACGCGCGTGCGGATCTCTGCGCGGGACCTACCGGCGACCTCCAGCGGGTAGGCGACGTTGCCGGCGACGGTACGGGAGTCGAAGAGGTTGAACTGCTGGAAGATCATGCCGATGTCGCCGCGCAGCCGCCGGAGCTCCCGCTCGCCGAAGCGGGTGATGTCGGCGCCGTCGATCTCCACGCGGCCTGTGGTCGGGCTCTCCAGCGCGTTGATCAGGCGCAGAACGGTGGACTTGCCGGCGCCGGAGTAGCCGATGATCCCGCAGACCTCGCCCGCGGCGATCTCCACGGAGACGTCGTCGAGGGCGAGGACGGGTGGCGCCCCGGGTGACGGGGGCGGGAAGGTCTTGCCGACGGAGGTCAGCCTGATGATGCTCATGGGAGTGCGGTCAGGGTCGAGAGCCGCGGCCTCATTGCTGGGCGCGGATGTCGTCCTCGGTCTTCTTGAGCGACGTCACGAGGTCGCTGACCGGGGTCTTCAGCAGCACGGCGGTGCCGCCCGAGGCCTCCCGGACGCCGTCCTGGACCGCAGCCGTGTCCTGATAGATCTTGACGAGCTTCTGGTAGGTCGGATTCTCGGCATCCTTCGCTTTCGCGGCGAAGATGTTGATGTACGGGAACGCGGCGCTGTCCGCGGGGTCGTCCTGTGCGAGCAGCTGGTCCTTGGTGAGCCCGGATTTCGCGACGAAGTCGTTGTTCACGACGGCGCCGGCGAAGTCGGGGAGCGAGGAGGCGGTGAAGTCCGCGGCGACGGCCTGCACGGTGACCTTCGACCCCGGCTGGATGTCGGCGGGCGTGGAGAAGATCGTGCCGCCGTTCTTCAAACTGATGAGGCCGGCGGACTGCAGCACGAGCAGGGCCCTCGCCTGGTTCGACTCGTCGTTGGGGACGGCGATCGTGCCGCCGGCGGGGATGTCCGCGACGCTGGCGTACTTCGTCGAGTACAGGCCGAGCGGGTAGATCGCGGTGGCGCCGACCGGCACGAGGGTGTCGCCCGCCTTCACGTTGTAGGTCGCGAGGTAGATGATGTGCTGGAACTGGTTGAGGTCCAGCTCGCCCGCCGACAGGGCCGGGTTGGGCTGGTCGTACGCGTCGAAGTTCACGATCTCGACGGCGATGCCCTCGGCCGCGGCGGCGTCCTTGTAGGTCTGCCAGTACGGGTCGCCCGCGCCGACGACACCGATGCGCACCGGGTCGGACGAGTCGGATGCGCCACCGGCGGAGGCCGCGCCGGAAGCGCACGCGCTCAGCACGAGGGCGAGGGGGAGGGCCAGGGCGGCGGCCAGGGACTTTCTGGACATGGTGGTGCTCCTCGTGGGTCGGGGCACCGCGGGACGCGGGAGAGCTCATGGTCGGCTGTCCGCGCTCGCCTCGTCGCGGTGCCTCTTCGACGGTAGACATACCGGGAGCAGGGGCCGGAATCGGCCGTAACACGGCGACACCGTCCCTCCGGACTCGGTCGGTCTCGTGGTTCGCGACAGTGGCACGGACCCTGTAAGATCGATCATCGTGCATGGCGCTCCGGCTCCCTGCGCCGCCTTAGCTCAGACGGCAGAGCGATTCACTCGTAATGAATAGGTCAAGGGTTCGATTCCCTTAGGCGGCTCCACTTCTTCACCTGGTGCATGCTGCGCCCCTCCCGACTTCTCGTCGGCGGGCTGCGGGGTGTACAGTGATCGCACGACCCACAGGGCGTAACCGATTCATTTCGGGCGGAACCTGAGTTCGTCGTCATGCTTTTCGAAGCAGACGTCGACCTCAGGTTTTTTTGTTGCCATTTTTCGACCGGGAGGTCAACGATGACCGGCTCACAGAGCCCATCCGCTGTCACACGCGACAGCATCTCGAGGGGGATCCTCGACGCCGTCGGCGGCGCGCAGAACATCGCGCAGGCGTGGCACTGCATCACCCGCCTGCGCTTCGACGTCGTCGACCGCGGCAAGGTCGACCTCGATGCGATCAGGCGCACCGGCGTCGTCGGGGCACAGTTCAGCGGCGAGCAGCTGCAGGTGATCGTAGGCACCGACGTGGCCGCGCAGTTCGCCTCCCTCGTGCCGCTGCTCCCGGCGACGGCCCTGGGTGACGGTGCCGACGCGGCGGCCGCGTCCCGACCGTCCGGCCCCGGCCGCTTCTCTCCCCGACGCCTCGTCAACCTGCTGTTCGAGACGCTGTCGGGGATCTTCACGCCGATCCTTCCCGCGATCGTCGGCGCGGGACTGCTCAAGGGCGTCATCGCGCTCGTGACCCAGCTCGACTGGGTGGTCGCGGGCAGCGACCTCGACCGCGTCCTCGGCCTCATCGGCGACGCGCCGTTCTACTTCCTGCCGTTCCTCGTCGCCGCCTCCAGCGCGCGACGCTTCTCGGTCGACATGTCGCTCGCTCTGTCGGTGCCGGCCGCGCTGCTCTATCCGACGATCGTCCAGGGCGCTGCCGCCATCTCCCAGGGGGGTCCGGCCGGGCTGAGCCTGCTGGGTCTGCCGGTGCCCTTCCTGAGCTACAGCAGCTCGGTGGTGCCCGCGATCCTCGGTGTCTACGTGCTGGGCAAGATCGCCGCGCTCATCGGGCGGATCGTGCCCTCGTCGGTCAAGATCGTCGTTGTTCCGCTGGTCACCCTCCTCATCGCGATCCCCCTCACGCTCATCGTGCTGGCCCCGCTGGGCAACTACGCGGGCGTGTACCTGAGCGAGGGCGCCAACTGGCTGATGGACAACGGCGGTCTGTTCGCGGGACTGCTCCTCGGCGGCCTCATGCCGCTGATCGTGATCACCGGGATGCACTACGCGTTCTTCCCGACGACGTTCCAGTCGCTGTCGACACGGGGTTACGATCTCATCCTGCTGCCGTTCAACGTCGTCGCGAACCTGGCGACGGTCGGGGCGACGCTCGCGGTCGCGATCCGGGTGCGCTCGTTGCGCGCACTGGCGCTGTCCACGGCGTTTCCCGCGTCGCTCGGCATCACCGAGCCGGCCATCTTCGGCGTCACGCTGCGCCTCAAGAAGCCGTTCTTCTTCACGCTCATCGGCGGCGCCGTGGGCGGCGCGTACGCCGGGCTGACGGCCCTCAAGTGCTACGGGTTCGCCGTGCCGGGCCTGGCCTCCCTGCCGCTGTACGCGAACGCCGACGACCCGGCCAACATCGTCAACGCCTTCGTGTCCATCGGCATCTCCTTCACGATCGCGTTCGTGCTCACCCTGGTGTTCGTGCGCGAGCCGAGCGCCGCGGCGGACGCGCAGGATGCCGAGGCCCCGGCATCCGCGGAGCCCGCCACCGGCGGCCCGTTGCAGGTGATCGCCGCTCCCGTCGAGGGCCGCGTCATCGGCTTGGACCAGGTTCCGGATGCGACGTTCGCCCAGGGCCTGCTCGGACCCGGCGTTGCGCTGATTCCCGTCAACGGGTCGGTGTTCGCCCCCGCGGACGGTGTCGTGGAGGTGCTCACGCCGACCGCCCACGCGGCCGCGCTGGTCACCGACGACGGTGTGGAGGTGCTGATCCACGTCGGCATCGACACGGTCCGCCTCCCGCAGGGCACCTTCACCCCTCTCGTGGCGCAGGGTGATCGCGTGGTGGCCGGCCAACGGCTCATCAGTTTCGACCCCGCCGTCATCACCGCCGCCGGCCTCAGCCTGGCCACCCCGGTCGTGATCACCAACGCGGAGCTGTCCGGCGCGGTCACGCCACTCGTCGCCCCCGGCGACGACATCATCCCCGCCGGCGAGCCGCTTCTGGCCGTCGGTACCCCGATCACCGCTGTCGACAAGGAGAACTGACATGACAACGACGCACCTCGGCGCTTTCCCGGAGGGCTTCCTCTTCGGCGGTGCCACCGCCGCCAACCAGATCGAGGGTGCTGCCGAAGAGGGCGGGAAGGGCTTGTCCACCTCCGACTTCGCCCGCTTCGTGACCCCGGCCGCCGACGGCAGCATCGTCGATTTCACGTTCGACGCCACGTCCGCGGAGGTTGAGGACGCGTTGGCCGGGCGCGCGCCGGAGGGCACCATGTACCCCAAGCGCCACGGCATCGACTTCTACCACCGCTACCGCGAGGACATCGCGCTGTTCGCGGAGATGGGCTTCGGGCTCTTCCGCATGTCGATCTCGTGGGCGCGCATCTTCCCGACCGGTTTCGAGACCGAGCCGAACGAGGAGGGACTCGCGTTCTACGACGCCGTCTTCGACGAGCTGCTCGCCCACGGCATCCAGCCCCTCGTCACACTGTCCCACTACGAGATGCCGATCGAGATCACCCGCCGGCTCGACGGATGGCTGAGCCGCGAGACCATCGGGCTCTTCGAGCGATTCGCGCGGACCGTGTTCGAACGGTACGCCTCCAAGGTGAAGCTGTGGATCACCTTCAACGAGATGAACATGAACCTCACGAGCATCTACACCGGCGCCGGGGTGTTCCCCGACCGGGTGCAGGGCCGGGAGCTTCAGGCCGCCTACCAGGCGACCCACCACCAGTTCGTCGCCGCGGCGAAGGTCGTCGCGCTCGGTCACGAGCTCATGCCGGACGCGCAGATCGGCTGCATGATCTGCCGACTCGAGACCTACGCCGCCTCCAGCAAGCCGGAAGACGTTCTGCGGGCCACCCATGAGGACAACCTCAACCTCTTCTACCCGGACGTGCAGGTGCGTGGCGAATACCCGACCTACATGACCCGCTACCTGCGGGAGAAGGGCGTCCGGATCGTGATCGAGCCGGAGGATGCCGAGACGCTGCGCGCGGGCACCGCCGACTTCATCTCGATCAGCTACTACATGACCTACCTGGCCGAAGACCGCCCGGATGCGGACGAGATCTCGGGCAGCCTCGTCAGCAAGCTCAAGAACCCGTACCTCGAGCTGTCGGCCTGGGGGTGGCCGGTCGATCCCGTCGGCCTGCGCATCGCGCTGCTGAAGCTGTGGGGCCGGTACGGCAAGCCGCTCTACGTCGTGGAGAACGGTCTCGGCGCCCGCGACACGGTCGACGCTGACGGGCGGATCCGCGATGATTATCGGATCGACTACCTGCGCACGCACCTCCTGCAGGTACGCGAGGCGATCGAGGACGGGGCGGACGTGCGCGGCTATACGTGGTGGGGGCCCATCGACCTCGTCAGCTGCTCCACGTCGCAGATGACGAAGCGCTACGGCTTCATCTACGTCGACCAGGACGACGAGGGAAACGGGAGCTTGGCGCGCTCGAAGAAGGACTCCTTCGACTGGTACACGCACGTCATCGCCTCGCGCGGCACGTCTCTCATCGACGCCGACTAGACCCGTCACATGCTCACCGCTCACAAAGTCCTGAACAACAACGTCGTCCTCTGCACGGATGACGCGGGCGAGGAGTATGTGGCCATCGGCCGGGGCATCGCCTTCCTGGTGCCCGTCGGAGGGGCGGTGGACCCCGACAAGGTCCACCGTCTCTTCGTGAGCACCGATCGGGAGCGCGCCGACCGGCTCGCCCGGCGCATCGCCGCGCTCCCGATCGCGCACGTCGATCTCGCGATCGCGATTGCGGAGGATGCCGGGGCGCGCTTCGGCGAGCACGTCGTCGATCGGCTCATCGTTCCGCTCGCCGATCACCTGGACGGGGCGATCGACCGCGTGAGCGCGGGCATCTCGATCGACTATCCGCTGCGATGGGAGGCCGCCGCGTTCTACCCGCAGGAGGTGGCTTTCGGTCGCGAGGCGATCGGCACCGTGGAGCGGCTGGCCTCGGTGCTGCTTCCCGAGGTGGAGGCGGTGCCGATCGGTCTGCACATCGTCAACGCCGAGCTCGGCACCGAGTCGGTGGCCGCGACGAGGGATCTCACGGACGAGATCGGCAGATGCGTCGCCGTCGTCGAGAGCGAGGTCGGGACGCCCGTCCCGCTCGATGACCACGCTCTCGCCCGGTTCGCCAGTCACCTCCTTCATCTGCTGGCCCGCCGCCAGGGCGGCGACGGCGGCTCCGACGCGCTCGGCGCCCTGCTGGCGCCGTTGAAGACCCGGCACGCGGCGGAGTACGTCGCGGCGCAGACGATGGCCGGGGTCATCGCCGACCGCGTCGGGGGCGAGCTCACCTCCGAGGAGGTCCTCCTGCTGACGCTGCACATCGTCCGGCTCACGGCGCCCACCCGAGGGCCCCGCGCGGAGCCGTCCACCGATGGCTGAGGGGA
>CANSLE010000032.1 GCA_947647645.1 uncultured Microbacterium sp. | reverse complement strand
GGAGCGGTCAACGTCGCGACGCTCGCGGTGCGGTCGGTCGCCGATCAAGGCGCCCCCGTCGCGTTCGCGGATGCGACGGCGACGGCCGCGGCATCCACCCCGAGCCGCACCCCCACGCCGACGCCGAAACACACCCCGGTGATCACCACCCGCGACGAGGCCGTGCCCGAGGCGGTGCCGTTCGAGCGGACATCGGTCGAGGACTCGGCGCGGCCGCAGGGCCAGACCGCGATCACCACACCCGGCCAGAACGGGCAACGCACGCGCACGTACCGGGTGACCCTCATCGACGGTGCGGAGACGAAGCGAGAGCTGGTCTCCGACGCCGTGACCGTGCAGCCTGTGACCGAGGTCACCTCGATTGGCACTTACGTGGAACCCGCCGCCCCGCCGCCGGCCGCCGCGCCCAGCAGCTGCAACTCCAACTACGCCGACGCGTGCGTGCCGATCGCTCGTGACGTGGACTGCGCCGGCGGCAAGGGCGATGGTCCCGCCTACTTCGACGGCGTCGCGCGGGTGGTCGGCCGCGACGTCTACAAGCTCGACGGCGACGGAGACGGCTGGGCCTGCAACGGCTGATCCCGTCGCTCACAGGGATTCACTCGATAGCGTGGGGGAGTGGCACTCGCATCCCAGACCTCCCCACGCGTCCCCCGCCCGTCCGTCGACCTGGTCGTGGTCGCGACGACCTGGCTCACCCCGCACCTCGTGCGCGTGCGCCTGGGGGGACCCGGCTTCGCGGCCTTCGAAGACCGCCCCGATACCGACAAGTACGTCAAGCTGAAGTTCGCCTCCCTCGACTCGCCGCCCCACCCCGTCACTCGCACCTACACCGTGCGCCACGTCGACACCGCGGCGCAGACCCTCGACATCGACTTCGTCGTCCATGGAGACGACGGACTCGCCGGGCCGTGGGCCGCCACCGTGCAGGCGGGCGCGACCCTCAGCCTGATGGGCCCCGGCGGCGGCTACCGCCCCGATCCCGCCGCGGGCTGGTACCTGTTCGCGGGCGACCTCTCCGCCACCCCGGCGATCGCCGCAGCCCTCGAGGCGCTGCCCGCCGACGCGACCGGCATCGCGCTGATCGAGATCGACGCCGACGACGCGCGACTCGATCTCGCCGCTCCCGCCGGCGTCGATGTGCGATGGATCCTCGACCCTGCGCACGACCCGAGCACCCTGGCCGACGCGGTGCGCGCGCTGCCCTGGTCGGATGGCCGCGTGCAGGTCTTCGCACACGGCGAGCGCGAGGCGATGAAGACCCTGCGGCGCGTGCTCTTCGACGAGCGCGCACTCGAGCGAACGCAGGTGTCGCTCTCGGGATACTGGGCCCGCGGCCGCACCGAAGACCGCTTCCAGGCCGAGAAGCGCGAGCCCATCGGGCAGATCTTCCCCATCGGCTGACGACGGTCGGACACTGTCGCGAGTTTCGAATGAACATCCGATACTCTCGGCAGAATAGAGGTATGAAGGGAACGAGCGAGACGAGCCGTGCCGAGACCGCTGCGGGCGGCGGCTATCTTGCCGCGCTCGCGATCACCTTCGCCGGACGGTTCGAGAAAACCACCCACTAATGAAAACCGCCGAACCCCATACACCGTCTATCGGACGGGCCCGGGACGCCCTTGTGGTCGTCGATGGTCGCAACGGGCTCGATGCCGCTGCGTGGCGCGCGGAGGGATGGGCGTACTACGGGATGGGGCGGCCGTAAGGCTCACCGTTCAGCCCAGCGCAGGCGCGCCGCGTACCGACAGCGCAACGACCACGAGAACGGCGGTGACGCCGGCCGCAAGCGTGAGGAGCGAGAGGGCGACGATCGCGCCGCCGTCGGCGACGAGGACCCGCTCACCGTTCCCGACGAGCTGGGAGTGGTGACGCTCGTATCGTCGATGCACGCGCCACAGCATGGCGGCTGCAGCCACCGCGCCGCACACGCCGACGACGCTCACCCAGACGCCGAGCAGTTCACCGAGCACACGTCCGGCTGCGAGGAAACCGACCAGGAGTGCCAGGCACGTGCGCCGCCATGCCAGCGCGGTGCGCTCCGGCTGCAGCCCGGGGTCGAACACCCCGGTCATCGCAGCACGACACCGGCAGCGGCCAGAGCCCCGGCCACGGACACGAGCACGGCAAGCGGCAACGCCAGTGGGGCGCTCGGCAGAGGCGCGTTCTGGCGCAGTGCCCGCTCCGCCCGGGTCCAGCCGACCCAGCCCTGTAACGGTGTCAGGAGCCCCGCCAGAATCAGCAGCGCGGACGCTGCCAGCCGGAAGCCGGGATGGATGCCCAGCGCGAGAGACTCCAGCGCGACGCCGCTGGCAAGTAGCGCCATCGCGGTGCGAATCCACGCCAGGAACGTTCGTTCGTTGGCCAGACTGAATCGTGCGTCGGGTTCACTCCCGCGTTCGAACACCGATGCGGGGAAACGACGCGCCATCAATCTCCGTCACGCGCGGGCAAACCCGCCAGGAACGCGGTGCGGCCGGGCGTGCAGCATGCGGGCAGTGCTACGGCGTCGGGTGCGACGAACTCTCGGGCGTCGGCGGTTGTCGGCGCAGGCCGGTCAGGGCTAGACATCATGGTCCTCCTCGGGTGCGGGCTGGGGTGCGGGGCGGGGGTGCTCATGAGCGCTTCGGCAGGTCGACGACGGTGCGAAAACCCGCGTTGCTCATTCCAGAGTCCGGCGTGTTCATGCTTCGCGCGGAGTTGCGGTATCTATTGCAGTACGAGTCATGGCACAGGAACGAGCCCCCGCGCAGCACCCGGAGCTCGCCCGTCGCCGGACCCGAAGGATCGCGCTCGGCGGAGGAGCGATACGCGTCGGCCGCGTACCAGTCCGCGCACCATTCCCACACGTTTCCCGCGGTTTGGTAGATTCCGTACCCGTTGGGCTCGAAGGCCCGCGCCGGGGCGGTGGTCAGATAGCCGTCGTCGAGGCTGTTCTGATCGGGGAACGTGCCTTGCCAGATGTTGCAGTTCCATCGGCCGTCGACCAGCAGATCGTCGCCCCAGGGATATCGTGCGCCGACCAATCCGCCTCGCGACGCGTACTCCCATTCGGCCTCCGTCGGCAGACGCCTCCCGGCCCAGCGGCAGTAGGCCTGCGCATCGTTCCAGGTGACGTGCACCACGGGGTGGTCGCCACGCTCCTCGACGCTCGAATGCCGTCCACCGGGATGCCGCCAACTTGCCCCCGACACCCCCAGCCACCAGGGCGTCCGCGGGGCGCGGCCGAGGACATCGGCATCCTCTCCCTCGAAGGCGAGGAAGAACACGGCGGAGTATCCGAGGACTTCGGACTCCGTCCGGTAACCGGTGTCGTCCGCAAACTGCGCGAAATCGTCGTTGGTGACCGTGTGCACATCGATCGAGAAGCCCGAGAGCTCGACGAGATGCACCGGGCGCTCGCCGTCGGCATCGCGACCATCATTGTGATGATCGCCCATCTGAAAACGCCCACCGGGCACGCGGGCTTGCTCGATCGTGTGCGGCATGGTTCCGAGCTCCTAGCTCACCGTGGCAACAGGGGCTGTTCGCGCCAGCAGCAACGCCTGGAGCTTTTCCTCGTCGCGCGGATACGTCTTGTACAGGATCGTGCAGAAGATGCCGTTGATCAGCATCAGGATCCCGGGAATCCAGAGCATCACGGTCTGCAGTCCGAACGCCTGCCCGACGAAGCCCGCGAGCAGGTTGAACAGTGCGTATGCCGCAGCTTCGAAGACGCTCAGCATGAGCGCGAAGGCCGCCCCACGAAGCTCCGGAGGGATCACCGCCGCAACGATCGGCCGGTTCACGCCCGGGTTCAGTCCCTGCAGGAAGCCCATGACTGCCCATAATGCGGCGTAGACGCTGATCGACCCCCACGACACCTGCGTCGCGATGATCGCGACCACTCCGAACGCGAGCTGTGCGAACTGCAGGACGGCGATGATGCCGCGGCGGGGGAAGCGTCGCTGCAGGGCGTCGGTCGCGAGGCCGCCCCCCAGCGTTCCTGCGACGTAGCCGAGCCCGAACGGCAGCGTGACCAGTGCCGCGGTAGCGGTGTCGAAGCCGCGCGCAGACACGAGGAAGACCACACCGAAGGAAGCGACGAGGAGGTGGCCACTGATCAGCCGCTGAACGAGCATGAGCACGAACGTCGGTACCGAGAACATCTGCCGGATCTTGTGCCAGCTGATCTTCTCGTTCTCAGCGCGTTGCTCGGCGGTCATGAGAGCGGAGGTCGGCTCGCTTGCACCCACACCGGGATCGACGAAGAAGATCGCCATGACGACGCCGAGCGCGATCATGATCGCGCCCCAGATGAAGAAGCCCCAGCGCCAGCCGTCGGTGACGTTCGCGAGCTGCCCGAGAAGCGGGCCGGCGATGCTTCCGAGCAGGCTGATCGCGCCCCAGGTGTAGCCGGAAGCGCGACCGCGGCTGGCCTGGTCGAACAGATCAGAGGTGATTTCCGACACGATCGGCAAGGCTGCGGCGACGAAGAGCGACGTCACGCCGTATGCCAGGAGGAGGTGGACGAAGTCTTGGCTGAACCCGGTGGCGATCGTGCTGAGACCGGCGAGTCCGGTCGCCACGACGAACGTGACCTTGCGGTTCGTCTTGCGCGCGATCAGCGCCCACAGCGGGCCGAAGACCACCGCTACCGCCTTGCCGACGGCGATCAGCACCCCCAGCGCGCTCAGCGGGAGGGCCAACGCGGACAGGATGACGGGCGCCAGCGTGCTCAGCACGCTGGTCTCGTTGTTGTCGGCGAAGAGGGGCCCGCCCACCAATGCCAACTTCTTCCAACGACCGGGCACCTTGCCCGGCGGTGGGACGGTGCCCGAGTGTGCGGCCTTCTCTCCCGGCGCGGATGGGGGCGCGGGAGTGGACGGCCTTCCGGGGACGGATGACAGGGACATAGCTCTCCTTCGAGTCGATGTATGCGGTGGTGATCGTCAGCGTCGAGGGAACGTGGTCTCTTCGCCGACGGTCGAACGAAACTGCTCGTCGAGCTTCCTGAGCGCGTCGAGGGACAGCGTCGGGGACAGAGGGGCGAGCTCCAGCAACGTGGACGAGCCCGCCACGGACACGAGCCACTCCAGAACGGGTCCGAGCGTCGCGGAGAGCATCGGAACGAACGCAGGCTCGGCCGCGAGTTCGGCGAGCGTGCGATCAACCACCGCTGAGCCCTCCGGCAGATCGGATGCCGTGGGCAGCGGCTGAAGCGACTCGCGATAACGCTCGTGCTGTGCGGCTGCCAGAAGATGCGCACGGGAGGCGGGGCCCGTGGCCGGCAGCCCCAGCCGTTCGTATTGAGATGTCGGCGCATCCGACTCTCGCAGCGCCTGCAGCAGCATCTCCAGCATCCTCAACTCGAGGTCCTCGTCGAGGATCGGGTGACGTTGCTCGGGGTCGCTGTCCAGATCGAACAGCACGGTGCCGAAGCGGGAGGGTGAACCGAACGGGTGCCCCGGCATCCGGAGCACCCGAACCCCCTGCGTGAACGGCAGCGGTCCGACGAGCTCAGCGTCGCGCAGCTCCTCCGGGGTGAATCGCTGGCTCATGTGGGTCGGCATGAGCGTGTGTTCTTCTAGTGGCGCGTTGCTGTCGTCGACGCACGAGCGCATGTACACATAGCGTCCGTCCGTGATGTTCACGTGCGCGCCGAAGGCTCCGAACAAGGCCCACGGCCGCCCCGGCCCGTCTTCGGCCACCAACGGCGCGATGGTACGTCCCTGCATCCTCGGCGTCGGCTCGACTTCGAAGAAGTCGAGCAGTGTGGGGCCGAGGTCGACGGTCTGCACGAGCCCTTCGCGACGGTGGCCCGCGATACCGGAACGCGGATCCCAGACGAAGAGCGGCGTGTGGATGTTCTCCTCGTACCAGGGCTGTACGTTCTTGCCCCACCATCCGTGCTCGCCGAGGAGGAAACCGTGATCGGTGCCGACGATGAGCATCGTGTCGCCCCACAGATCCAGCTCGTCGAAGGTGTCCAGGATGCGACCCAGTGAGGCATCGCACATGCTGAGCAGCGCCGAGTATTCCGCGCGGATGGCCTCAACCGCCCCGTGGCTGTCGTCGACGCGTCGATAGTCGGGCCAGTCATCCGATCCGGCCCCTGCCTCCGGCGCCAGGCGCTGGTACTCGGGGTAGGTGAAGAACGGCTCGTGGGGATCGAAGCACTCGATCTGCACGAACCAGCGATCCTCTGCGCTGTTCGTCCGGATGAACCCGATCCCGGCATCCACTGTCAAGGTCTGCGGATGGTCGCGGACATCCTGCAGATATTGGCGGTTGATGATGTCCTGGCGCCAGAGGTTGTGACGCACGCGACGAGTGCTGCCGGGCGGTTGGGGCGGGTCGGCGACGTGGCCCTTCCAGGCGTCACCCTCTTGACCGCGGAAGAACTCGTACGTTCGGAAACGGTTGTGATAAGTCGCGCCGCCGTCCTCCCAGTAGTGCTGGTGATCCGTGACGAGGTGCGTATAGACGCCGTGACGGCCGAGGATCTCCGGTACGGAGTCGTCGAAAGGCTCGAGCGGTCCCCACGAACGATGGAGGAAGTTGTACCGGCCGGTGTGCAGCTCCCGTCGCGCCGGCATGCACGGCATGCTCCCCGCGTAGCAGCGATCGAAAGTCACGCTGCGCTCGGCGAGCCGGCTGAAGTTGGGGGCGTGCTGCCAGGTCGCGCCGTACGGCGGCAGGAACCGGCGGTTGAGAGTGTCGAAGAGAACGAAGACGGCCTTCATGATGTCTCTCGCGAAGACCCTGCGCCGTCGAGGCGTTGCATGATGGCGACTCTCAGCTCGGTGAGCCACGCGATCCAGCGGTCGATGTCGTCACGCCCGCCGCGGTCGATCTCGTCGGCGATGAAGGCTAGAGCAGCGACGTCGATCTCCGGGCGGTCCGAACGTTCAAGGTGATCAGCGGGCCGGGGGCGGCCCCGGTTGTCGCGCACCTGTTGCTCGCGGAAGTTCAGCTCGCGCTCGACGAGATCCTGGGCCACGGCGAGATCGAGCGACCCGGCCGCGCGCAGGCGGACGAGGAAGTCCGGCTTATGGAGCTTCATGTCGGGTTCGTAAGGTGAGCGCACCCAGCGATCGAGTCGCTCGAAACCCGCGTCGGTGATCTGGTACACCTTCGCATCGGGAGCGTTGTCGCGGGCGTCGACATCGTGTCGGATCCAGCCCTCGGACTCCATGCGGACGAGCTCCCGATAGATCTGGCTCGGGTGTTTGTCGAGGCCGAGGAACTTGCCCTCCACTTCGCTCCAGCGCTTGATGTCGTAGCCGGTCATCCGCTGCGTTGCGAGCAGCGACAGGAAGGGGAACTCAAGCTTCATCAACTGCTCCTCGCCTCGTAGCTATGTGCATTTGCACTAAGTGCAAGTGAGAGTAGCAAGCGCCGTGAGAATTGGCAACACCGCCTTTCGAATATTCACGGGACCGCTCCCATTGCTGTGGGCGCGGGGAGGGGAGTACGTTCGCATCGAGCTGGGGAGGGTCGATGAAGAGAACGCCACGGCGTCGCCTCTCGCGGCGGACGAGCCTGATCGTCGGCGCGGCGGCGGTGCTCGGCATCGCACTCGTCGGGGGAGCGGTCAACGCGGCCACCCTCGCCGCGCGGTCGGCGGCTGCGCCCGGCGGTCAGGGGGCCCTCGCGTCCGCGACAGCCACGGCATCCACCCCGACCCGCACGCCCACGCCGACACCGGTCGTCACGACCCGCGACGAGGCCGTACCCGAACCGGTGCCGTTCGAACGCGCGTCGGTCGAAGACTCCTCGATGCCGCGGGGTCAGGCGGTCGTCACGACGGCCGGCCAGAACGGGGAACGCACGCGCACGTACCGCGTCACCCGGACAGACGGGAGGGAGACGAAGCGCGAGCTCATCTCCGACGTCGTCACGGTCCCGCCGGTGACCGAGGTCACCGCGATCGGCACCTACGTCGAGCCGGTCGCGCCGCCGCCGGCCGCCGACCCCGGCGGCTGCGACCCCAACTACGCCGACGCGTGCGTGCCGATCGCGAGCGACGTCGACTGCGCGGGCGGCAGGGGCGACGGCCCGGCCTACTTCGACGGCGTCGCCCGCGTCGTCGGGCGCGACGTCTACGGCCTCGACAGGGACCGCGACGGACTCGCGTGCGAGCGCTGAGCCGTCGGCTGCGCTGATCAGGCGGTCGTCTGCGGTTGCGGCTCGAGCGGCTTCGTCTCGTCGCTGCGCAGCCCCAGCGAGGTCGTGACGGAGCCGTACCGGGCGAGTGCGTCCACCACTTTCTCGAGCCGTGACGCGTCGGCGCAGCGGATGTCGAAGATCAGGCAGTCCTCGCCGGTCACCCGGAGCGTGGAGACGATCCCACTCGTCTGCGCGGCGAGCTCCAGCGCGGGCGCGAGCTGCGCGTGCGTCGCCGGTTGCGACAGCCCCACCCGACGCCCCACCTCCGCGCCGGTGAGCCGGCCGTCGTGCTGCAGGAGTTCGAGGACGCGGCGATCCACCGGGTCCAGTGATTCCATCGCGTTTCGCCCCTCTCTCTTATGGATCGCTTGCAGCGACGACAGAACCTCGAGGCTTCCGTCATGCTCTGTCAGAGGCAGCGCGTCGGAAGGGCCGACGGGCGAACGGGGAAACGGCGGACTGTGCTCGCGTACGTCATCATCCCCGGCATCGGCGGATCCGGCGGCGCGCACTGGCAGACGCTCTGGGAGGACGAGTGGGGATCGGATGCCGTGCGCATCGCACCGGCATCCTGGTCCGAGCCCGACCTCGCCGACTGGGTCCAGGCCATCGAACGCGCCGCCGGATCCGACCGGCCCCGCGTTCCCTGCCGCGGCCGCCGCCACGTTCCTGAACGTCGAGCCGCACGCGCTGCCGTGCCCCAGCATGGTCGTCGCCAGCACGAACGACCCCTACGCGGCCCTGCGGATGGCCGAGGGCCTCGCGGCCGCCTGGGGCAGCGACATCCGGGTCGCAGGCGAGCTCGGCCACCTCACCGCCGCCAGCGGGCGCGGCGCATGGCCCCAGGGGCGCCGGCTGTTGGCGGAGCTGGTCGGGACGACCCCCGGCGCGTGCTCGAGCGGGTCGTAGACCTGCCGGCGTCCGCCCCGGCGAGCGCCTTCACGGAGCGCCGGCACGCGCTCCGACCTCTTCCGCCTCTGTACGGGTGGGCATGGGGATTGCCACGGTCATGAGAAGCACCGGGAAGACCCAGCTGACCGAGGGCGGTTCGTTGCAGATCGAGGTGCCCAGGGACAGGGGCGGCTCGTTCGAGCCGAACATCGTGAAAGACACGATCACCCGGATCATGGACACGGTGATCAAGAGTTGACTGAGCGGCACAACCCGCCTCTGGGTCAGTTCTACCCGGGGATTCGTCGATGCGTTCGTGGTGAAGGTCCGGGATAGGCGGGGCTACAACAGGCCGTTCTGTCTCACCATCGGGTTCGTCTTTAACGGCCTGTTGCGACGTTCTTGCGATCTGGGACGGCGGCGGCCGCCCGAACGGCCTCGAAGGCTTGCTGGAGTCGATCAAGACGGCATGGCCTCTGGTTGGCAGTGCAGATCTGAATCACCCACGTCATCCGGAGCACCTTCGCATACCGTCTCGCGCGCACCTGAAAGAGCGCGTCTGCAACTTGCGCTCGGTCTACGCCGCACTGACTGAGACAGCCGCGAAGGCGGGTTCGAGGAGTTCGCACAGAAGCGATGCAGGAAGTCTCCGGCGATCAGGTAGCCGCGGGAGAACGCGTGGAGCGAGTTCGTCCCGTTCGTGGATGAGGACGAGGGGATCCGGCGGATCATCTGCTCGACGAATGCGATCGAGGAGCCGCTCAACGCCCGTTACCGCCGAGCGGTCCGCGCCCGAGGTAGCTTGTCCAACGACGCTGCCGAGCACTGAAGTGTCTCTACCTCGTTCCCCGCTTGCTTGACATGAGCGGGCGAGGCGGGGCGCGCTGGGCGAAGAGGTGGAAGCCGGCGCTGACAGCACTCGTGATTGCCTTCGAAGACCGCGTCGAAAAATGACCGCCGGCCCGGAAATACCGTTCCTTGGACAGACTCGGGGTTAGCTAGGCTGACAGCATGCCGCTCGCGCTCATAGCTCTTCTAGCTGCGGCAGCGCTCTGGATGCTTGCCCTGTGGCGAGCACGTGGTCAGACAAGCTCAGCCACCCGAGTGGAATTCTGGTGGACGCTGTCCGCCTTCGCCTCTGGCATCACTTTTCCGACGCTCACCATCGCGTCCATCGGGTCGCTCGGATCGTCAGACCTGGACGTCGCCCTTCGCCTATCGCCGATGCTGGTTTTCGGTGGGATCGCTGTCCTGCGCTCCCTGCTTACTGGAGGGCGCATCCCCACTAGCGGCATATGGCTCCTGCTCGCTTTCGGCGTGTTGGCGGCCCAGTCCCTCCATACCCCGTCGCCAATCGTCCTACTGTCGTTTCTGGTTTTCCTCCCGGCGATCATCACCCCATCCCGTGGCTATGATCTGCGCGCCATCATGGACGGGAGCCGTGTTGGCATAGCAATCGGTCTCGCCGTTGTCGCCGGCGTCGCCGTAACCAATACCCCGCTGCTTGTCGGCAGCTGCCGACTTGACAAGTGCTCGATGTGGGGCGAAGCTCTCGGCCCCTATGGGACAGGCAACGCGCTTGGGCTGGTTCTCGCTGCCAGCGCAGCCGTATGCCTATTGACAGCCTCGTCCCCGCTCCGATTCATCGTCATCCTCGTCAGCAGCTACGTCCTGGTCGACCTCTCGAGCAGTCGATCGGCGCTCTACTCCTGGATCGCGGCGGCCTGCATAGCCCTCGCCTACCAATGGTCGAAGCGAAGAGACCGGAAGTTCCTTGTCACGGCGGCCACGATTGTCGCGGGTGTCGTTACGGCATCCTTCACGTTCCTCGGCTGGACGGGGCTCGACTTCACCGAGCGTGGCGCGCTCTGGATCTATGCGCAGCGACTCATCGAGGAACAGCCGTGGTTCGGATACGGTTCATCGTTTTGGGTGAGGGGAAGTAACACCGACGGCATCCAGCTCAACTACTCCACGCACAATCTGCTCCTCGAACTGTTGGTCTCGGTCGGAATTATCGGCGCCGCAGCGCTCACCATAGCGATAGTTACCGCTTGCCGCGGTCGACGGCAGCTCGAACCATCCCTGTTCACAACTGCTCTCGTTGGCATCTTCCTTGTCATGTCCATCACCGAGGTGTTCTCCGCGCCCGGTAGGCCCTACATCATGGCCGGGCTCGTTGTCCTGGTATTCATCGCAGGCGATTCGGTCTCGAACCCTCTACGCCCGACAGCCCTCGGATTGCTCTCAGGTGAGCGCGCCCGGGTCTCTCTTCCTGTCGATCTACTACGTGAACCACCAGTCGGTGCCCGTCGAAGGTGAATCGCGCCGCTCTTCAAAGCGCCGGTCGGTTGGCGCCGTGTTCTGTCGCATAAGCAATTGTCGCCGTCGGGCCCGCATCCGCCTCGATGAGCTGCTCGGATCCCGCTGCGGTATGGTCGGCGGAGACTGACATCGCCCGGGTCGCGAGCAGGTCGGCGCTCTCCGCGTCGCCGCCCTTTCTCGCGAGCAATTGCGGGCGGCGGTGGCGGTGGCGGACGATTCCGCGTCGATGACGCGGGTCAGGCCGGCGAGAGGGGTCCAGGATGGGCCCCAGCAGCGAGGCCACGGCGGAGATCGCCGCGGCCTGCCTGACCATAGCCCACGCGACAAATCAATGAGCGGCGTTGCGCCCACGAGGCCAGCGGGCCGTGTGGGGCCGGAGCCGCGGTGCGGGTTCGCTCCGGGACGGGACGCGTCCGGCTATTTGACAGTCAGACCATGCGCGCCGACCTTCGCCTGTATTTGAGGCCAAGCACCACGGTCGATGCCGACAGCGCACCCGCCGGGTGTTCGCTCCGATCGGGACATTGCACCGGCCCCAGCTTGCGCCGCTGATGCGTCCCCGACATTCGAACGAATGTCCGAAGGTGGCGGCACAATGGAGCTATGACGGATTGCACGCCGGGGGGCGTTTTCGGAGACGACGCGGGCAGCGGGTTCGTGGCTGCGCTGGCGGGGCTCGTCGCCGATACGGAGGCGGTGGCGACCGCGGTGACGGCGGCGCAGGTGGCCGAGGTGCGTGTGCTGGCCCGTGCTGGGCAGCTCGCGGAACGTGAGGCGGGCGGTCAGCGGGCGTCGGTGCGGCAGCATGACATGGTGTTGCGTTCGATCGCGGCGGAGCTCGGTGGGGTGCTGCGGGTGACGGATCGGACGGTGCAGCAGCGTATCGGTGAGGCGCGTGAGCTGGTGGAGGGTTACCCGGCGACGCTGGAGGCGTGGGAGGCGGGCGGGATCACCCGCGGCCACGTCCGCGTGATCGTCGACGCAGGAGCGGTGGTGTCGGCAGAGCGACGGGCGGAGTTCGAGGCGGAGGCGATTCGGCTGTGCGCAGGTGACACCCCGAACCGGGTCCGCGCGGCGGTGGAGATCCTCGCCGAGCGGACGGCGGACCGGTCCTTCACGGAACGGCACCGGGATGCGGTCGTGTGTCGCCGGGTGCGGGTCGTTCCCGGTGTGCACGGCATGTCCGATCTGATCGCGACGGTGCCGACGGTGATCGCCGACGGCATCCTCGACCGGCTGACGCAGCAGGCGACGGTGATCGTCGATGCCCGCGATGCCCGCGATGCCCGCGATGCCCGCGATGCCCGCGATGCCCGCGGCGACGACGAGCGCTCCTAGGACCAGGTCCGCGCGGACGTGCTCAGTGATCTGCTCCTGACCGGCGCGCCGGCCCTCGACCCGACCGGCGCCGGCGACGGACCCGGTGCGCTCGGCGGTATCCGTGCGCAGGTGCAGGTGGTCGTGCCCGTCCTCACCCTCCTCGGAGCGGACGACGGACCCGTCGACCTCGTCGGACGCACCCCCGTGGATGCCGAGACGGCGCGTTGTCTCGCGGCGAACGCCCCCACCCTCACTCGCGTGCTGACCGATCCGGTCGACGGCACGGTCGTCGCGGTCGACCGGTACCGCACCCCCTGGCCGCAGCGGCGGTTCCTGCGGGCTCGTGATCAGCACTGCCGGTTCCCCGGATGCCGCAGGGCCGCGATCCGATGCGAGATCGACCACACCATCGACCACGCGAAGGGCGGCCCCACCGCGCTGGGGAACCTCGCGCATCTGTGCCAGCGACATCATTCGATGAAGCAGTTCACGCTCTGGACGGTGCGACAGCACGGCGGGGGAGTGCTCGAATGGACGTCCCCGACCGGGCGCGTCTACCGAGAAGATGCGCCGACGCCGCTCGTCTCCTTCGTCGCGACCGCCGCCCCACCGCAGGCGACCGCGGCCCCGCCGCCCGCGACCGCTGAGCCCGTACCGTTCTGATCGACGGCTCCACGCCGTCGTGTCACCGAGGTCACCTCGGTCGGCGCCGACGTCGAACCGGCTGCACCGTCACCCCCGCCCGCCTCCTCGGAAGGCGGGGCCCGGACGACGCCGACGGCTGCGTGCCCGCCCCTGCCGGCGGCATCGACGGTGGGCGCGGCAGAGGCGATGGCCCCACCTCCTTCGGCGGCGTCGCCCCGGTCTGCGAGAGCCGCGGAGCTACCGACGGCGACGCCTGTCGAAGACGCCGAACACGATGAGAACGACGATCGCTCGGCGCCTGCCCGCGCGGTCCGACACCCAACCGAAGAACAGGTCCGTGAGGATGCGGGCACCGGTGAAGACGAGTGTGAACCCCGCGTCATCTCCCTCCCCGCGCCGCACGGGCAGGCCGAGAGGAGCATCCGCTCTCCCCGACGCAGCCGTCGCGGCTGCACCGTCGCGGCTGCGTGACGACGCTCCGCCCCCGGTGCCGCCGGTTCAGGCGCGCGGCGCGCCAACCC
>CANSLE010000031.1 GCA_947647645.1 uncultured Microbacterium sp. | reverse complement strand
TCTCCAACATGTGGAGACACGCATCGGCCATGTCATCGGCATGCAGGAATTCGCGCCGCGGCGTGCCGGTTCCCCAGTTGGTCACCGACCGCGCCCCGGATGTGGCCGCGTCGTCGTAGCGACGGATCAACGCCGGCAGCACGTGCGATCCCTTCGGGGAGAAGTTGTCGTTCGGCCCGTAGAGGTTCGTCGGCATCGCGCTGATCCACGGCAGTCCGTACTGTCGCCGCACGGCCTGCGTCTGAAGGATGCCGGCGATCTTCGCGATCGCGTAGGCGTCGTTTGTGGGCTCCAGATGACCGGTGAGCAGCGAGTCTTCGCGGATGGGCTGTTCCGCGAACTTCGGGTAGATGCACGACGAGCCGAGGAACAGCACGCGCTCGACATCGTTCGCGAGCGCGGCATCCAGCACATTGACCTGGATGCGCATGTTGTCGCTCAGGAAATCGACGGGGTAGGTCGAGTTCGCGAGGATGCCACCGACCTTCGCGGCCGCCAGCACGACGTACTTCGGCTTGATCTCGCCCATGTAGGCGAACACCGCGTCGCGGTCCTTGAGGTCGAGCTCAGCCGACGGCTTGCCGACGACGTTCTCGAATCCCGAGGACTCGAGCTTGCGCACGATCGCCGATCCGACGAGCCCGCGGTGCCCCGCGACGTAGAACGTGGCGTCGCGATCGAGTGCGCCCGGGGTGTAGTCCACCCCGTCTACCGCGGTCGTCACAAGGTCCCCCACGATGCGAGCTTGACGGTGTCGATCCAATCGGCGCCCTTTTCCAGTGCTTCCACGTCAGCGTCAACCATCAGCTTGGCCAGTTCCTTCCCATCGATCGTGGGAACCCAGCCGAGCTTGTCTGCGGACTTCGTCGGGTCTCCGATGAGGGCGTCGACCTCGGTGGGGCGGAGGTACCGCTCGTCGAACTTGACGAACTCCTGCCAGTCGAGCCCGGCGTGGCCGAACGCGGTCTCGAGGAAGTCCTTGATCGTGTAGCCGACGCCGGTCGCGAGCACGAAGTCCTCCGGCTCGTCGGCCTGCAGCATGCGCCACATCCCTTCGACGTACTCGGCCGCGTAGCCCCAGTCACGGATGGACTCGAGGTTGCCGAGGTAGATGTCCTTCTGCACGCCGGCCTTGATGCGGGCGACGGCACGCGTGATCTTGCGGGTGACGAACGTCTCGCCGCGGCGCGGCGACTCGTGGTTGAACAGGATGCCGTTCACCGCGAACAGGTCGTACGCCTCGCGGTAGTTCTTGGTGATCCAGTAGCTGTAGAGCTTGGCGACGCCGTAGGGCGAGCGGGGGTAAAAAGGAGTGGTCTCGTTCTGCGGGGGCGGCGTCGCGCCGTACAGCTCCGAGGTCGAGGCCTGGTAGAACTTCGTATCGATGCCCGACAGGCGCACCGCTTCGAGCAGGCGGACGGTGCCGGTGCCCGTGGTGTCGGCCGTGTGCTCGGGCTCGTCGAACGAGACGCGCACGTGCGACTGGGCGGCCAGATTGTAGACCTCGTCGGGGTTGATCTCGCTGAGCAGCGTCACCATGCGGGCACCGTCGGAGAGGTCGCCGTAGTGGAGGAAGAGCTTGGCATCCGCGTCGTGCGGGTCGACGTACAGGTGATCGATGCGGTGGGTGTTGAACGTGGACGCCCGGCGGATGAGGCCGTGCACCTCATACCCCTTCGAGAGCAGCAGCTCCGCGAGGTAAGAGCCGTCCTGGCCCGTGATGCCGGTGATGAGTGCGCGCTTGGTCAAGGGACTCTGCCTATCTTGATCGGGGTGGGGGGAGGTCACGCAGGGTTCTTTTCAGCGACGGTGGTGATCAGATCCGCGAGCAGACTATCGAACCGATCGATCGCGCATGTTTCGTCGAGCACCGTCTCTCTGTAACGCTTGCCGTTCTCTCCGAGACGAGCGGCCGCCTCGCGGTCGGCAAGCAGCGCCGACACTCCATCGAGCAGCGCAGCGGGGTCGCCCGCGGAGACGACGAGGCCAGCGTCGGCGGCGCGCACCTCTTGCGCGGTGATGCCCGTGGCGTCCGTTGCCGCCAACACCGGACGCCCTGCGGCGAAGTACGACGTGAGCTTGCTCGGTACGGCCATCTCTGCCACTCCCGGCAGCTCGTTGACGAGCAGTACATCGGCTGACTGCAGAACCGCGGTGAAGTCGGCGTCGTCGAGCGGAGGAAGGAACTCTGTCGTCGTCGGCTCTTCGGCAGCGCGCTGCTGCAGGTCGTCGCGCTGCGACCCGTTGCCGACGAGCACGAATCGGATGCGGGCGCCGCGCCGGTGCGCCAGACGTCC
Organism: uncultured Microbacterium sp.; assembly: GCA_947647645.1. GTDB lineage: Bacteria > Actinomycetota > Actinomycetes > Actinomycetales > Microbacteriaceae > Microbacterium. The sequence continues at coordinate 11,962 of CANSLE010000031.1, read as the reverse complement.
GGCATCGACGACATGGTGGAGACCCTGCTTCACGCCCATGTTCCCGGTGTGCACCACGATGACCTCGTCGTCGGCCCAGCCATGAGACTCCCGTACGGCGGCGCCATCGATCGACGGCAAGGGCGGCAGATGCGTCCAGTTGCGGATGACGGCGATGCGCTCACGCGGCACTCCGAAGTCCTCGTGCACGCGGTCGGCGAAACGGTCGTGGATAACCACCACCGCGGATGCCGACCGCAACAGCCGTCCTTCGATTGCGCGGATCGCACGGGCCGCCAGCCCGCCGCCCTGGCCGGTCTCGGAGATACCGATCGCGTAGAGGTCCTGCACCCACACGACGAAAGGGATCTTGCGGTGGGTGAGTCGTGATCGCAGCCGTACGAGCGCGGAGGAGATCAGCGCGGGAGAGACCGCCACGATGGCTGCGGGCCTGCCCCAGCGGGTCAGGCTCTGACGGACGCCGAAGGTCGTCTCCGACAGTGCGCGCGGCAGCGGCGACGGCTGCGGGGGCACGTAGTGACGCAGGCGGGCGACCTGCACGCCGTCGATCTGTTCGTTCCGCGACCACTGCCCGTAACCTGAGGTGATCTTCCAGTCTGGATAATGAGGATGCGCCGTGACGGCGCGGACTTCGTATCCGCGCCGCGCCAACCCCCCAGCCATGGCGCCTGTGTAGGGAGCGATCCCTGTCGTCTCGGGGGGATAGTTCAGCCCGAAGACGAGCGTTCGCGAGGGTTGCTGCACGGCACCGACCCTACAGCGGGGGTCGTTACGACACAGTTACGAGAAAGGGACGACGTGAGTGACATTCCGGTGATCGATCTCTCGAAGGCCCCGGGCGAGCGCGCCGCATGGGACCAGCCCGCATGGAAGGTCTATCTCTGGGCGGTGTGCGAGCTGCTGTTCGTGACGAACGCCTGGCAGATCAGTTCTGGCCTCCGCATCCGCGTGCTCCGCGTCTTCGGCGCCGAAATCGGACAAGGTGTCATCTTCCGACCCCGTACGCGGGTGAAGTTCCCGTGGAAGCTGCACATCGGCGACCGTTCCTGGATCGGCGAGGGCGTGTGGTTCCACAACCAGGACCACATCTACGTAGGTCACGACGTCGTGATCTCTCAGGAGACGTTCCTCACGACCGGCAGTCACCGGCACCGCAAAGACATGGCACTGATCACTCGCCCGATCCACATCGAGGCGGGGGCGTGGATCACGAGTCGATGCATCATCCTCGGTGGCAGTGAGATCGGACGCTCGGCGCTGGTACGGCCCGCTACACGAGTCGGCGGAATCGTCCCGCCGAACACGATCTGGGGCGATGACGGCTTCGAGCAGAAGAGATTTCCGTGAGAGTCGCTCAGGTCGTTACCTATGTCTCCCCCGACGGGGCCTTTGGGGGACCAACACGAGTCGCGCAGGCGCAGTGTGCTGCCTTGGCGGAATTGGGACACGACGTGCAACTCCTGGCCGCTGCCCCCATCGATGTTCCTGAGGAGACGGAGGTCGACGGCTATCGTCTGCGCCTTTTCCCCGCCCATCGCTTGGCAGCCCGCCTCGGCTTTGCCGGAATGCGCGCCGTCGGCCTCACGGCAGCACTGCGACGTGAGGCCCCCACGCTAGACGTAGCCCACGTTCATCTCGCGCGCGACCTGGTGACCCTGCCCGCGGCACGTGAGCTGGGCCGCTCTGGGGTTCCCTACGTCGTTCAGCCGCACGGAATGATCGATGCCTCGAAGAACCCTCTCGCCGGCCCCATAGATGCGCTCTGGACGAAGCCAGCTTTGCGAAATGCTCGACGAATCCTCACCCTGACAGATCAGGAGGATGCGGAGGTCTCATCGATCGAGCGCAGGTCACGGACGCTCCGAATCGCCAATGGCATCCGCGTCACTTCTCCTCCTCCCCTCGAGGGGAGGGACCCCACTGTCGTCTTCTTGGCCCGGCTGCACCCGCGAAAGCGCCCGGTCGCGTTCGTCGAAATGGCCGCTCGGATTGCGGAGCATCGGCCATCGACCAGGTTTGTCTTAGGAGGGCCGGATGAGGGAGAGCTGGAAGCGACTCGTGAGGCGATCGCTAGGCTGGGGCTCTCTGAGGTCTTCGAGGTCCGCGGACCAGTAGCGCCGCATGACACCGATGGTTTCCTCCGGTCTGCGAGCGTCTTCGTGCTTCCGTCCGTGGGAGAAGTGTTCCCTATGACGGTTCTGGAGGCGTTCCGGGCCGGAACACCCGTCGTCGTCACGGACTCCCTGGGCATCAGCGAGGACTGCCGCTCCTATGGTGCAGCCGTGGTGACCGACGGGTCTGTGGCAGCACTCGCGGACGCCGTCATCGCGCTGCTCGACGATCCCGTTCACGCGGAAAAGCTGCGTGCGGGAGCGACATCGTATCTGCGTGATCGTCTGGACATCTCTTCGGTCGCTGATACCCTCTCGGAAACATACGAGGCGGTGACGGTCGAGTGACGGACGTGCTCCCCGAGGTCTGGATCGTCCAGCCTTACGTCCCCGCGTACCGCGTGGCTTTCTTCACCCGTCTGCGGGCACAGCTGCTCCGTGACGGTTGCAGGTCGTGGCCGGTGTGCCGGAGAAGGATCAAGCCGCACGAGGTGACCAGGCTCAGATGGACTGGGCGACCGCCGCTCGATCCCGGTCCGTCCGTGTCGGCCGACGTGCGCTTTCTCTGACAGTGACGAGCCGCCACTGGCGGTCGGCCGAGGGGGTCATCGTGCCGCTCCAGGGATCCTCTCTGGACGCCTATCTGGCGCTGTTGGGGAGCAATCGTCGCATCGGGCTCTGGGGTCATGTCGCATCGTATGTGGCGCCCTCGAACGCAATCGATCAGCGGCTGGAGAGATGGCAGGTGCGCCGCGCCGACCACATCTTCGCCTACACGCCGGGGGGTGCCCGCGAGGCGATGAGATGGGGGGCGAATCCGGAGAACGTGACAACGGTGATGAACGCGGTCGCGACAGACGAACTCGATTCAGCGCTGTTGCAGGTCCGCGCGTCGCACGAGAGTGAACTGTCTCTGCCACCTGGCCCAGTACTCGCGTTCATCGGCGGACTCGACGAAAGCAAACGTGTGGCTTTTCTCGCAGCGACACTCAAGGTCCTGCGGGAGAGAGCGGTCGACGTTCACGTCGCCGTGGCGGGCGGCGGTACTCAACTTCACGCCTTGGGCGATGCAGTGGATCATGGGCAAGTCACAGTTCTGGGCTATCTCGACACCCGGCGCAAGGCCGAGCTCCTTGAGAAGTGCGTGGGGATCGTTTCGCCCGGCAGGATCGGGCTGTTGGCGGTCGACGCTCTGGTCGCAGGCAAGCCCATCTTGACCACTGACTGGCCATTTCATGCGCCCGAGGCCGAGTATCTCGTCGAGGGCAGCTCGCGCCTCACTGCCGACGACGACCTCGAATCGTTCGCCGATCTCATCGAGTCGTATCTCAGTGCCGGCGACTTCCAGACCCGGCAGTGGTCTTACCCGACACTCGATGCGATGGTGCAGAACTTCGCGGGTGGGATATTGACGATGCTGGAGGGCCCCAGCCGTCGCATCGACGCCTGAGCTCCCGCTAGATGCACACGGGAGCGCCCAGGTCGATCGTGGTCGCGCCTTGGGAGACAGTACCCACGGCGCACAGACGCGTCTCGGTATCCGGTCGCACGAGTAGCGGCGTCTCAGCTTTCTCCAGGTTGTTTTCGGTGTCATCCTGAGTATCGGGTCCGTTGCGGAGTCCGTCGATGTAAAGGCTCACCCGAACAGTGGTGTCGACCTCCACCGCGGTGGTCGGGATGGTCGTCGTCGCCCACGCGGCGCGACATCTGTCGGACCACATGATCTGAAGAACGGCGTTGGCCGCGCGGCGTTCGCTTGCGAGCACACGGGCGTCACTACGACATGGCGTGAACTCCACCTCATCGCCGTTGTGCACGACCACGGCCGCTGGGGCGCTCTCAATCTGATTACGCATGATCGCCACTGTGATCCCGCTAGCCGCCGTAGCGCCGATGACAAAAGCCATACACACCAGCAGCGTCGTGCGTGTGATGCTGATCATCCGCCGCGCTGCGCGGGGAGCTGCCCGCGTCTCCACCTCGACGGTTGGACGAACATCCTCGACCAAGAGGCGCCGTTCGTCTGCCGTTCTATGCCCCTCTGTGAGTCTGTCGCGCCGTTTGAGCCACTCACTCGGATCCGCCCCACAGGCTCGGACGACGCCGTCCACCGTCCGAGCGGAGGGCAGACGACGTCCCACGAAGGCGTCGGACAGAACACTACGGGAGATACCGGTTGCGTGCTGAAGGCTAACGAGAGTCGGGTTTCCTGCACTCAGCCGAAGCAGTCGCAGATCGGCGGCGAAAGAAGCAACCTCCGACTCGGTCACCGCCTCCTCAGCGTAGGGGCCCTCGTCCGCCATATGACGAGCCCTCTTTCACATCAAGATCCATCCACATGCCGTCGTTGCCGGTCGAGCACACGGCACAACGAGTCACAGCATTTCTAGCGCACTCACTGAAGTGCTGACTGTGAACTTGTATCTGCCTGTCCGATTATTCCTAGTTCGTCCGTTTCGGACCAGAACACACACTGCCTGCCGCCTCAGCACGGTGGAATGGGACGACCTATCACCTCGCCACCGGAGTACTACACCGATGACAACTGCCCCGAAGAGCCGCCCCTCGGTCACATGGGTCACGAACCTCAGCGCCCCCTATCGCCGCCCCGTATGGGACCGCATGGGGTCTGGTCTTGACCTTGAAGTGGTTCTTCTGGAGTCCGAGCTCCACCGCCAACGTCAGGGTCGTAGATCAGAAGACTGGTCACCCGACACAGTGTCGGATGACCGTCAATATCATGTCCGCGAAGCACGGACGCTGACGATGACGCGCGGCGAGGGTATGCACCATGTCCTCCTGGAGCCAGCTCATCGCCTGGTCGGCGATGCGGACGCAGTGTTGCTCGGCGGGTGGGAGTCCCCCGCCTATTGGCAGATCAGTCGTGCGGCGGCGCGGCGGGGCGCACGAAGAGTTGGGTTCTATGAGTCCACCCTGGCGAGCATGGGCCATCGTCGCGGGGCAATCGCGCGGGCACGACGCAGCTTCTTTCGGAGCCTGGACGCCGTCGTCGTTCCCGGCATCGCGGCCCGCGATGCGATCATGAGCTTCGGCGTCCCAGCCGATCGCATCCATCTCGGGTTCAATGCGGTAGACATGACCGGCTTCGCCGCAGTAGCCGAACACGATAGCCCGTCCGATCAGAGCGGGCATAGATACGTCTACGTCGGTCAGCTCATCCATCGCAAGAACGTAGCGGCGTTGATCCAAGCGTTCGAGCTCGTCCGCACAGAGCGCGACACCCTTACGATCATCGGCGCCGGCGAGCTCCAATCAACGCTCAGCTCGCTTGTCGAACGCCTCGGACTCGGCCTTTGCGTCGAGTTCCGCGGTCCATTGGCCTACGCAGACCTACCCGCAGCACTGGGCGAGATGCACACTCTCGTGCTGCCTTCAACGGAAGAAGTCTGGGGCCTCGTCGCCAACGAAGCCCTCGCCGCGGGGCGTCATGTCGTGATCAGTGAAGCTGCCGGCGCCGCGGCGTCCATCCGAGGCATGGAGGGCGTTGTCCTTTGCAAGCCCACCGCGACCGACATCGCCCGAGGTATGCGAGACAGCCGGGAGCAATGGCAAGGACCGATCCAGAGCCCCGCCATCCTCACCCACACCCCAGAGCGACTCGCTGATGTCTTCGTGTCTGCTCTCCTGCCTGAGTGAGGGTTCTCGGCTCTTCGCAATTCGGGGTATTCGTGGAGTCCGCGTCCGCCGCTCCCGGGAGGTGGCAACGAAACGCTGATTGATGGCCGAGGCCAGTTCGACCTCGACGTGTCCGGAGACTGTGAACTGGGCTTCGATGAGCGCCTACTGCCACTCCGTGAGCAGATCAGCGTCGAACTGGAGGGGGCTGCGCGTCTTTGTGCAGGGGATCGTCATTGCGTCCCCAGCACCCCGTGCAAGGTCTGCTTCGGGCAGCGGTGACAGACGTCAACCGCGGCGCCGGCGCGGCGGACGCGTCGAACGCGTCCATCAGCGCGAGCGCGTCGCACAACTCTTCCACGGTGGCGGAATCGGTTTGGGGGCTGCTGCTGAGCCAGGTCTTGAATGTCGTTGACCCTCGCGTGAGCGCCAACAGCTCTCAGGAAGAACCTCGGAGGACGCGATGAAAGACATCGAGATAACGCTCGGACGAACCGCGAATGCCAAACTCGCGCAACACCCGCCATGCTTGCTGACGTGCGCGGGACTCGAAATCCTCCAAATCGTCAATCACTCGTCGCAGGGCGGCGTGCCCGTCCTCAGCATTCCCCTCTTCGAACTCTTGACGAACGATCCATGGCGGGAGTTGGCGCCCCACTTCCTTCGTGCAGACGATTGGGAGCCCCGTAGCCGCCGCTTCCAACAGGGCAACGCTGTGTGCCTCTCTGTGCGCAGTATGGAGAAGGAGGCGCGATCTCCGGAGCGCATCTATGACTCTGTCAGTTGGTCCGACAAAACGCTGAGGAGCGGATGGGTCGCTGTATCGACTGACCAACGAAGAGTAACCGGGATCTAAGTCAACCGGCCCCACCCATTCGAAGAGGATGTGGTGATCCACCTTCGCCGAGAGTTGCGTGATTGCGGCCCACGTCCGCGGATCTTTCTGATCCACAACTCGGCCCACGGTAACGACTCTCACATCGTTCGGTATGGTCGGCGCGGGAGTATATTCGTGACTGATCCCATTCGGGATGAGGTCGAGCGCTTGCCTTGGAAAGTGTGCTTGGTATTCGGAAACTTGCGTGGAACTCACCGCGATTATAGCCGCAGCTCGCGATCGCAGTATTCTCTCAAGAAGCAGCAGCTTGGAGTCATCAAGATCGCGTGTTGCGCTGTGGAGCACACAAACAACCGGAGTCGCCATCAACCCCTTTGCAATTCTCGAATACAGATTCGGTATCGCCGAGTGCGACAACACGATATCTGGGCGAAAGCGGCGGATTTGCTTAGAAAGATAACCCAGTCGAGAAGACGGACGCGTGCCTCGAGAGTCGAGGTAAACAATCTCGCTGACGATGCCACTCTCGGCCCAAGCAGACGCCAACGAGCTCGCCGCTGATTCAGCGCCGCCGATCCTTGGACTCAGTAACACCTGCAGAACACGCATCCTCTAGCCTTCCCGCCTCACGGCCCGGACGAAAACTACACCAAGGACGACCGCCAGCAGCGTCTGCGAAAGAGCGTAAGCTAGCGCACCGCCAGCGGCTCCAAAAGCCGCCGCTAACGCCGCAGTCGCCCCCAACCGAATAGCGATACCCGACGCTGTTACGAGACCGACAGCGCGATCCGCACCCCTCATCTGGCTGAAGACTGCCAACGGCTGAGTCAGAAGAGCTGGTACCGTACCCAGCGCCATGATCTGAAAGACCAGTACAGAATCCGAGTACGCCTCCCCCAGCAGCAACGGCACGATCCAAGGAGCAAGGCCGAACGCGACAAGACAGCTCAGAAATGCGAGTCCGAGCATCCACCACGCTTTGCGCACCACTCTCCAGCCAGAACGAAAGCTGGTGGCGCTCGCTATGAACGGTGCCGCGGCCGAGGTGAAGCCGCTCACCGCGAGGCCCAGTGGCTGAGTCCATCGATTGACAGCCGCATAGCCGCCCCCCGCAGCAGGTCCGGCGAAACTGGCGACGAGAGAGACATCAAGCGACTGAAAACTCGTGGCGACGGAGTAGATTCCGAAGTGAGCCGAACCCCGCCATGGATTGATGTAACGGTAGTCTCCTGGACCATACCGATGCCCCCGCGGCGTGAGGACCAGATAGAGCACCGCTTCCAGGCCGGATCCCAGGGTGAGGGAGAGCCAAAGTCCGACAGTCGGATCGACTCCCAGGAATAGGAAGAGCACGAGGGCGAGGCACATCGCTATACGACTAAGGACAATCGCGAATGCGATGAGCTCGCTACGAGCCGCGGCTCGTAGCGGAACTTGGGCCAACTGAGCACATGTCATCATCAAGAAGACCGGCGCCACCGCACGAAACTCAGTTGGTAGCGGAAGAATAATAGTGGCGAACAGTATCGCCACGGCAAGCGCGCCCGCAACGATTCCCTTCCAGAACGCCCGCCGGGCGGCTCCACGAAGGTCCATCTCTCCGCTTGCGAGAGAACGCATCCAGTAGGAACTCGCACCAAAGTCTACAACTCCGATAAGCGCCATTCCTAGGCCTATCGCCGATGCGACGTAGCCGAAAGAGTCCGGTGTCGCGGTACGCGCAGCGACCACATAGGCGATCGCAAGAAGCGCCTGAGAACCGCCATTTGCGACGGTAAGGAGAGCAGCCTGGAGGCCCGGCCCAGCTCGTCTCATCACGGGTCTATTGCTCTCGTAACAGGCGAGCACAGAAAGATCGACTATCAGCCTGATCCCTCATGGACGTCCTGGGGCTCAACCGCACAACCTCTGCCGCGGCAGCCGCCAGGCTGCTCGGCGTGAGTTTTGCCCACACGCCAAGTCCGGTGTTCTTAAGGATCTCGTGCCTCAGGGTCGGAGCTCCAGCAGCAAGAACGTGTTTTCCAGCAACGGCGGCCTTGCCCATGATCCCGCTCGGCCCATCATTTGAATGAGCCAGCACCGCGACATCAATGGCCGCCATGATATTGTCCAGTTCCGTGTCAGTGAGTCGCTGCTCGAGGCGAACGACAGGGCGGCCAGCTCGAACCATGGGCGCCGTCCATCCAGAGATCACATCCTCGTCGACCTCTGCAGCCCCCGCGATCACGAGGCCGATGCGGGCCGGCGTCATGCAAAGCGCCTCAGCGACGAGATCAATGTTCTTCCGAGCCGTTATCGCGCCCACAATTCCAAACCATAATGTCTCCGACGAGGCACCACTATCCCACGCGGCCCGTAACGCTCGGGCATCGCTCATGACGGGATGAAAATCGATCGGATCGCGGACCTCATTCTGTTTGAGAGATCTCACGGTGCTTGGAACTAGCGAGTAAACCCTGACACCCCGATTCCTGCGGGCGACCCAACGCATCGCCGCTTTTGCGATGCTCCCGACTGCTCGACGGACAGGAAAGGACGACTGACCGCGCGGCCTCATCATGACGACGCTCATCCTGACACCGCGCGTGCGCAGATTCCTAAGCGCGAGCGACCGCACGACCTCATCGCCATCGGGAAATACCAGCAGCCCACCCGAAGCCTCATCGATGAGGGCTTGAACACCCGCCGGCCCGAAGTCCCGGACTTCGCGAACCTTGAACTCAAGGCGGAGCCCGGCTAGGTGCGTCTCAAAATCCGGCGACGTAGAGGCACCCGGCGGAAGCACAAGGAGAACGGATCTTCCCTCATCACGAGCACGTAAGACAAGCAACTTCACATAGCTCAGTCGATGTCCCTCGACGCGGGGACAGACGATCACGACATCGGTGGTTGCCCCAGGAGGCGCGGAATCCACCTTCACGACGCGGACTCGCCGGGCGCGATCGCAGCTTTGGCGGTCTTTCCCAGGATCGCGAGATCTCCCACCAGAGACCAGTTCTCGACGTAGGAAAGGTCGAGGCGCACGGTGTCCTCCCACGACAGAGTGGAGCGGCCACTCACCTGCCACAGACCGGTGATGCCGGGCTTCACAAGAAACCGACGATGCACGTGAGTCGCATACTGCGCGACCTCACTCGGCAACGGCGGCCGCGGGCCGACGAGCGACATCGAGCCGCCGATCACGTTGAACAGCTGCGGCAGCTCATCGAGGCTGTACTTACGCATGATCCGGCCGATCGGCGTCACGCGAGGGTCGTTCTTCATCTTGAAGAGCACTTCGTTGCCCGAGTCGATCCCCTGCTCCGCCCGCTCGCGCTGCAGATTCTCGAGTAGTTCCTCGGCATTCGTCACCATGGAGCGGAACTTGAGCATCGTGAACTCTCGGCCACCGCGTCCGATGCGCACCTGGCGGAAGAGGATCGGCCCCTCCGACGACAGACGAATGCTCATCGCCAGGAAGGCCAGCAACGGACTCATCAGCACGACACCGATCGCGCTCGCGGCGACATCAACCGACCGCTTGAGGAACAGCTGGCCTTTGCTGAAGCGCGGAGTCTCCACATGTATGAGGGGCAACCCCGCGACAGGGCGCGTGTGCAGACGCGGACCCGCGATGTCCACGATGCTCGGCGCGAGCACGAGGTGCTGGCGGCCCGCCTGCAGGTTCCAGGAGATCTGCTTCACCTTGTCGGGCGGCAGCTCGTCCGTGCTCGTGACCGCGACGGTGTCTGCTCCGGTGAGTTCCATCGCGCGCTCGACCGCGTTGACGCTCCCCATCATGGGAATCGTCGTTCCGTGCACGAAGTCGGCCACCTTGCCCGTGGGCGTACAGGCACCGACGACGTGATAGCCGGCACTGGGGTTGCGCATGAGCTCGCGCGCGATCTGGGCGACCGAGTCCTCCGATCCGACCAAGAGCACGCGCGCGGAGAAGGCGCCGGTCCTGCGCTTCATGACGAGCCACTGCCGGCACAGCCAGCGCGTCCACAGCAGCACGACGATGCCGACGGGGAGGCTGAGCAGGAGAAACCCGCGCGCGACATCCACCCTGGTGAGAAAGGCGACGATCGCGATGAATCCGAAGAGCCTCAGGCTGGCGTCGACGACCCGGAGATACTCGTTCGACCCCGATCCGAGTACGCGGATGCTGCGCGAATCGCTCCAGGACAGGGCGCCCATCCACAACACGATGAGAACCACGGAGAATGCCCAGTAGGAGACGTCGGTGATGCGGGAGTCGTCGCGCATCGCGACCTGGGCGTTGCCGAAGCCGAACCACGCGATCTGGGCGCCGAACACGGCCCACGTCAGGACCAGGAGGTCGCTGACGACGAGCCGTCGCTGAAAGCGACGACGCCAGTCGTTGAAAGGTGGGGCAGCGGGACGCATGGTGCTGGTGGCCTGAGTCGACGCACCGGCCGGAACGGTGATGGAGCCGCTGTCCGTGCGGGGTGCTGTCGAGTCGTGAGGCGACTCCGTCGTCGCATCGACCTGAATGTCGGTCGACACTTCGGCTTCCTCCTAGGTTCTCGGTCTCGGCCCCCCGGCTGTCGGGAGATTATCAGCGAAATGTGTCAGTGGTGTGACACATGTCGGAACGCTGACTCCCGTGACACCCGAGCCTATGAGCCGGATGAGGGTCCCTTGTCATCCTTTCGGTGAAAACTTGGTGACTCAGACGAGAGCAGTCCCCACCAGCACCAGCGCCAGGTACGTCACGTTGTAGACGATGTGGGTGAGCACGGCCCCCCAGATCCTCCCCGTCAGCAGCACCACGACCGCACACGTCCCGCCCACGGCGAAGAGCTGGATGCCGTCGGTCAGCGTCAACCCGCCGGTGGTCGCGTGCAGCAGCACGAACCCCCCGGCCGACACCAGCGCGGCCGTCACCCCCGCGGCGACACCGCCGACGCTACGGCGCAACAGCTGATAGACGACGACCAGCACGACGGCGCGGAAGAAGAACTCCTCGACGATCGGCGCGACGACACCGGCCGGCACCGCGTCGGTGAGCCACCACCCCGACGGGAGCCCGCCGTCGAGACTCGTCGCGGTGGGGAAGGCCCCGGCATCCGCCCCGCTCAGCCAGCCCTGCAGCAGCCGCAGCCCGAGGCCGAGCCCCACCCCCCACAGCACATCGATCGGCCGGAACCGCAGCAGACCGGCCGGACGGCCCCGCAGAAACGCGAAGACCACCGCGGAACCCAGCCCGATCCACAGCACCACCGTCGACGCGATCGGCGCCCACACCAGGGGGATGCGGCTGACCGCCGCCCCGCCGACCACGCCGACGCCCACGCCGATGAGCGCGGCGGAGATCACCGACAGGTCCCACCGGCGCACCGCGCTGCCGCCCTGACGCCAGTCCGTGCGCCGG